>NZ_JACJPC010000037.1:0-9342 GCF_014695875.1 Leptolyngbya sp. FACHB-541
GGTACACCCGATGCTTGAGAACCGTTGTTATTAGAAGAGGGCATGACCATAAGAGTTCACCTGAACTAGACAGTAATTTGTGAGCGGTCAGGTGTCTCACTCATATTGTCACAGAGGGGGGTGTGCTGTTGGACGAGTTTGAACTGGAGCAGGGCGAGAAGTTCTACAGCGATGCGCTGTGGGTCAAAGAGGCTTCAGTTGGTGCTGGGTAATAACTGCAATGCCAGGTGCCTAGCTTGTTCAGAGTGCAGCTTCAAATAGTTTGATGCGTGTCAAAATTAGACATTATTACTTTAATTTGACACGCATCACTTCTGAACTACCGCGAACTCAAGGCAAAACTGACAGAGCTAGAGGCTGAAATCAGCGCTGTTCAGGCAGAAGGAGACATCCTGACAGATGCCCGAATTGACTCCTCTAAACCTGGAGGAACCGCACGAGGACAGCCCTCGACTCAATATCGCTTGCGGATTAAAGGGCTAAAGGCTCGTTATCTCAAACCCGTTGAAGTCGATAGAACCAGAGCTGCGATCCAAAGAGGCAAACGTCTGAAGCAGCTAGAGCGGGAGCAGCAACGAGTGCAAGCAGTCCTGGATCAGTTGGCAGCGAAGGCAGCAGAACTGGGACTAGAGTTGCCTGAGTAAGGCCAGTTCAATCTCTTCGGGTCTGATTCCCCGCAGCTTGCTGCGTTCTGAGAACACAGCGTCCGAAGGGTGCTGTTGAGCGGAGTCGAGCCGCGAAGCGTGCGAGTGGAGCGAAGTGATACACCGTCCGCTTGCGGCGGTGACGTTCATTAGTCTGATGCGTGTCAGTTTTTAATCAAAATGCTCAAATTTGACACGCATCTAATCGTTCAAGGCTTGAGCACCGACACCAACATGGCTCTCAACGTGATGCGTGTTGGTTTTTATCAATTCTTTTTTTAGATTGACACGCATCAAGGCATCCGAGGAGAATGTCATATAACTCTCAAACCTTTCTCCTTTCCTGGTTTCAGGACTGAAAGATAGCCATCTGTCGGCGAAATGGATCTGTCCATATTGCAGGATTTTGCCTGTATCCTGTTCCTATCGCCAATTGACCTGGTGATGCCTGGACTGTTGCAATTCTCTTTATGATCAAGGGTCTATTTAACCCACAAGACTACGAAACTTTTCTGCTCGACCTCAAGAATCGCATTCGTTCTGCTCAGGTCAAGGCTGCGCTTGCTGTCAATCGCGAACTGGTACTGCTTTACTGGCAAATTGGGCGTGACATCCTGATTCGTCAGCAGCAGGAGGGATGGGGCGCGAAAGTGATCCAGTCGCTTTCGAGGGATTTGAAGCAGGAATTCCCGGAGATGAAAGGATTTTCCCGCTCTAACCTGCTCTACATGCGGGCTTTCGCTCAAGCATTCCCAGATGAACCAATTGTCCAAGAGGTGCTTGGACAAATCACCTGGTATCACAACATCGCCCTGCTCGATAAACTCAAGTCGAATGACGAGCGATTATGGTACGCCCGACAAACCGTTGAGCACGGCTGGAGCCGCAATGTTCTGGTCCACCAAATCGAAAGCGATTTGTATCGGCGCATGGGCGGAGCAATTACAAACTTCGATCGCGCCCTGCCACCACCCCAATCTGACCTGGCAACTCAGCTACTGAAAGACCCCTATCACCTAGACTTTTTAGATGTCACCTCATCTGTGCAAGAACGGGAGCTTGAGAAAGCATTGGTTGAGCGCATTCGGGAGTTTTTACTGGAATTGGGAGTTGGATTTGCTTTTGTGGGCAGCCAATATCATTTAGAGGTAGACGGTGACGATTATTATATTGACCTCCTCTTCTATCACTTAAAGCTGCGTTGTTATGTGGTGATCGACTTGAAGGTGACTGAATTTCAGCCAGAGTTCAGCGGCAAAATGAATTTTTATATTTCTGCTGTGGATGATCTGTTGCGCCATCCAGAGGACCGAGCCACGATCGGCATCATTCTGTGCAAGGGCAAGAAAAAAACAGCAGTGGAGTACGCTTTAAGAGATGTGAACCGACCCATCGGAGTATCAACCTATCAACTAAAGGATTCACTACCAGAGCCGCTGAAAGAAAGCTTACCATCCGTGGAACAGCTTGAGATGGAGATAGACACCATCATTGCAGGGGTGGAGATGGTTGATAACAGCAGTATGGAGGATGGCTGAATCTTATCAGTGCCTTTACATCACACCGCAGAAGCTCCCAAAGCCGCTCCATCCAGCATCCTCTCATCACTCATTTTCCTGGGTCAGCATAAATAGGAACAATAGGGGATTATCCACATCAGCCGCAGAACCCAGAATGGCGCGGTGCGAAGCAGTTCACTTCAGGGTAAACGCGGTGTTCATACAAGGGATGGGGACAGGACACGTGCAAAATCCTGCAATATATGTCTGAAAGCTCTGTCTTAAATTGATTCCACCATTTCTCGATTTTCGTGATCTCAGGACTAAAAGCTTACGGAGGAATGGGCATTTGAGGGTAATCTTACAGGTTTTTACATACATCCTGTCGCAATCCCAATACGATCTGATTTTACCCTGAGCGAGCGGCAGCCTTGGCGCAGTGTCATGGCTTCAGTGAAATCGTTTGCTTGGCTTGGCGCTGACTCAATTTTCATTGCCTTGCTTTATTCGTTGAATATAGACAACAGCGTCGCGTGGTCTTGCGGTTGAATCTTACGCTTTCCGGTTTCAACCATCTTGATCCAGCTGAGACTGCGACCAATTTTGCCAGCTAGATCCGCTTGGCTTAGTCCCTTGCTAATCCGCAGCTGCTTCAGATGTTCGCCGGATTGAATCTCCCGGATTTGTCTAGTTGCGACAGCCGTAGAGGTTGTTGACGCTAGATCTGTCGGTACGGGTTGTTTCGCCGCACTCGCTTTGTTGTATCCCCAGCGGATTTCATCAATCGCGTCCAAGCGATCGGCAATCACTTTAGGCGGCTGAATCCACAAACGCCCGCTCAAGAAACGAGTAAAGCTGCCGCGTTCGCGCCGGGTTCGATCGGTGACTCGGCTTCCCGCCGCTGCCCCTGCGTCCTGGGCCCAAAATTCTACGGCGGCATCCGGATCATCGGGAACGTCACGTAGGGAACCTGTCTCTCCTGAATCGACCCAATAGGACAGCGGATACGTTTGCGGGTCCGGCGTAATCGTCCAGCCTCTTTCCAATAGAGCTTTCAGCGTTTTAATCCAAGATTCGACCAATTTGGCACGGTGTTTGGAGCTGGCAAGAGCTTCTTGCAATGCCTTCTCCCCAAAAGCGATGCGCAACAGCAGTTCGGCGGTGAGAGGACTGCTGCGGTTGATTTTGGTTTTGAACAGCAGCCAGGTCATCAAGCGGGCTGCCCCTTCATAGTGATGATAAGTGGACATAATGTCCTGGATCAGTTCCTTCGACAAAATGCAGTACTCGTAATAGCCTTGCTTTTGCCGACGCATTTCCTCGTTGAGGAAATATTTAGCCCACATGCCGCAACGAATGTTGAGGGTGAAGCCGACTAGCGTCTTATCGCCAACCCCATGTCCGGCTTCATCAGTGAGGCATTCCTGAAAGTGCAAAATCGGTTCGGCGATTTCCCACAACCAGGTGCGGCTGACGCTTACCGTAGGAACCCGTCCTTGCTCCGGCCAAGAGATGTAGACCAGTAGGTGGCAGGGTTGTTTCGCCAATTTCAGCATGAGCTGAAGCTTTTGCTGCTTATTCAGCTTCTTGTTTTTGTTAAGCCCTAGATACTGCTCAAGCTGAATGTCGTTGATGGTGAACGATTCCTCCCAGGGACGATCCAGCTGGGTCGCGTGGGCAGCGTAAATCAGGTGCAGGCAGGCGGCGCGCAAGTCGAACTGCTCAATCAGCGCGATCGCGAAGTCCCGTTCAAGTACAGAAGGATCTTTGGCGTACAAGTCGTCCGTCAGCCAGAACGAGATGTATCCTTTGCCTTTGCCGACAAGGCTTTTATAGTACGCTTCACCTTCGTCTGAAACCAGCCAGGGGAGGTCGCTCCCTTGCGTCAGGATATTGGCTCCCTCCCAAATCACCCGGCTTGACGCCGCGTAATCAGTATCGCCACTTGAAAATAGGGCTGGACTTGGCGCAGGGCGTTGCGCCGAAGCCTGCACCGCTGGAAACATCGCCTTGTCGGGTTGATGGCTAATCTCCTCGCGCTGGCGCGACGCCTCGATTTCGGCAGGATCAACCACTTCAACGTTTCCATAAACGCTCGCGCCTTCTAAATCCATTGGACGTCGGTTTCGCTTCGCTTGAGAGGGTTTGGCAGGCATCGTCCTATTAAGCGCTCAAGAATGCCGCAATCATAGCTTGAACCCGTCAAACCGCGACCTTGCCGTCAAACGATTTCCCTATCAACCACTTTACGCTGACGCTATAAGTCAAGCCTTTCGCGCTATTCAGCATATCTACGGCAATACGGTTTTTCTGGTCACATGTTCCACTGTCGTGGAACGATGGTCACGGTTTTCCATTCGCTATCCCTCGTTGAAGGGTCATGGTCACAATTTTGGTCACATGTTCCACCGTTAAGGGGCATCGGTCACAATGCTTTTTCCTATCCTGTAGGTCACAAGTTCCTCGTTAAGGGTCGTCAGTCACGCTGGAGCATAAGCACCCCCGTCCGTAGGCAAGGGTCACAGCTTGGTCACAGATCCCCCATTGAGGGGAATAAGTCACAACCATGAGTCCTTAGAGTCTATGCCTCTGAAATGGTGGGTATTAACGACGTTTGCAAGACCATCATTGTGCTCCTTAGATGCTCTCGGATCGGTTTTCGTGAAGGTGACCTTATCTCCCCACAATCGATAAACTAACCCCGCACGTGGGGCGAACAAACCCCTCAGCACCTATAAAAGTCACTTTTTGACGCCTCAAACCTTTATCTGAAGCGCACTACCGATAACAGCGTAAATCTGATCATTTTGATCAGTTTGATCCGATAGGGTCACAAGTCGCTTTTGTGACCGTCGCTAAACTGAGGCGTCAGAAACGACATTGACAGTAAATATCATCCATGAGCTATTTCCGTGGCTGAACTGCTTAACGACTATGTCGAATATTCAGTATTTTCGCGGGAAAAGCTCGGTGAATTCGGTCGCTTATTGGCGCTGATCACCCCGGTTAGGGAAAGAAGCTTTCTCTAGTTTGTTCAATCAGGGAAGAGCGCGAGCGCTTTTAGCGCAGGAAAACATCAAGCGTCAGTTGCCGCTTTAAGGAGTTTCCCCATGACTTAACCAGGAATTTGCCAACCAAGGGACCCTAACTATGGCGAACGTCAGGGTCTTGAAGAAAGTTTCATTCCAATAGTTCAAGGACAACCGTCACTTCAAAGCCTTTGGCAAGCAAGAGTGCGGTTGCCCACAGGGGCGTATGTCAATTTTAGGGGAGGTAAGCGGATTATCACACCCCCCACGACCGGTTCTCCTCCTGTCTTTTGCGTATACGCCCTCGTTTCCGCCACTGATCAGGAATAGAGCTGTCTTGCAAAGCAAGTTCTCTATTCCACAGTTTGTGTTGAATAAGAGAGCCTCCATGACGCAAGCCCTTCACACAGTCTCCTCATACATCGAGGAACGGACGAATGCGTTTCTTTCCCTTTGGACGCACCGCTACGATTACATTTACGCAGAGCATCCGGTGCCGGGAGAAAAGCCAGAGTGGCGAACGGAAGCCAGACATCCCTTAAGCGATCGTCTTATTGAGCAAGGAGCTTACCTTTATGGCGTTAGGTTCGCTGCTGAGACCCGCTACTGCGTTTTGGATATTGATTTCGGCAGCGCCTATCATCCCTCAAGCGACGGCTTTGCCGTAGGCCGTATCCTCCAAGCTCTCGAACCTCTTGGTTTCGTAGAAGCCGTCATTTGCAGCTCTAGTTATTCACAAGGACTGCACGTCTACTTGCCTTTTGAAAAACCGCAACGATCCTGGGAGATTGCCCTTGCTGTAACCACGCTCCTCGAAAACGCGGGCTTCAAGCCCGCGCCAGGAATCCTTGAGGTGTTTCCCAACCCTAAGCCCTTTTCCAGCCAGGGTGAACAGAGTCTCTACAACGCCCACCGGCTCCCGTTGCAGGAGGGATCGTATCTTCTGAACCATGACTTTCATCCCGTTTGGAGCACAAGGGAGACTTTTGTCAAAGCCTGGCGGTTTACGGAACAAAAGAACGATCTTGACAGCGCGACGTTAAAGGAGACCTTAAAACGCGCTAGACGGAAAACATATCGCATTTCCAGCAGAGCGGAGAAATTCCTGAACGACCTGAACGCCGAGATCGAGCACGGGTGGACAGGACAGGGACAAACCAATAGGCTGCTTGGACGAATCGCCATGCGCTCCTATGTGTTTGGTCACATTCTTTACGCCGATCGCCCTCTTGAAGGAGCGGCGCTTGCCGATGACATCGCCCACACAGCACGCTCCCTACCTGGATTCACGACTTGGTGCAATCATCAGCAGGAACTGGAAGAAAAGAGTACCGCCTGGGCGCGGTCTATTGAAGGAAGCCATTATTTCCACTACGGCTATGGCAAGCTCAACAAGGCGAAAGAGGCTCCGGCTGCTAAGGAGCAGCCGTCATGGAATGAAATTCAACAAACAGAGGCGAGGGAAAAAATCAAAAACGCCGTCATAAGTCTGCAAAGCTCAGGCGCGCTGCCGACAGGCATCACCGCACGATTTGAAGCTCTTATAGATTTTGGCATAAGTGGAGCGACACTTTATCGGCACCGCGACCTTTGGCATCCTCGCCATTTATTGGACAGCTTGTGGAAAACCCCCTCGGACTCCCCCACGCATAAGGAGCTTCCAGAAGACGTTCTTCAGAGAACGTCTTCTGGAAATCACCCAAGCTTATTGACCGGAAATGGCTGTAATACCGCTTTGGAGCAAGATTCTGATGCGTTAGATGAGAATGAGCGACGGGAGATAGGCTGTAATACCGCTCAGGATGGGCCGAAGGGAATTGGCTTTGTCCTTACTATCCTGAATAGAATCAAGCAGAACCGCCATGAGGGTTTGTCGAATGGACTGGAAAGGGAAAGTTCATCGCTTGACGATCGGACGGATCAGGCACATCAAGCGCGAATGCGGCGTTATCTTGATTCGGGCGATCCGATTTTGGAGCGGGAGGCGGAACGGTGGTTTCGGCGGTTTGAAAGGGATTAAGACACCCAAGCTTTCCTACAGCGATTGGGCATCGGTCGCTCGTTTTTGTTAGCAGTGACGATGCAAAGGCACATGGCAACCAGTAGCGGCAAATGAGGGAAACAACAAAATCTTTAGTACAGGACAACTACTTCAAATCCCTTATTCTGCAATGATTTCAGCCCAATTGCACTCTATGATAGCTTCGCTGCAAGCACCCTCTTACTCGTTAACCGCTGATCGAGGTCGGTAATTCTCACGTTGGTAAGCTCCACTGTCCTCTGAATTTGACTGACCTTAAGTTCAATCCCACCTAGTGGCTCTTTGGGTGGCATTGCGCCTCACTCTTCCTCGCTGTTTCCATTCCCGTTGGAGCGGTTGCCGTACATCTCTTCAATCATTCGCCGCATCTCAGCACGGTCTGTTGCTGCCAGCTCTACTTGTGAGAAAAACATCTGAGTTAAATCCTGGATGTGTTCACTAGTACGCTGTCCCGACTCCTCAAGCAGCCGTCGCGTTTCAGCAAGTGCGTTGCTGTTAGCTTCAATCGCCCTAGCGTTCGAGGCAATTTGCTGAACATTAGACGCAATCTGCTGATCAGTCGCCTCAGCCCGTAGTGCAAGCTGCTCCAAAATTCGCTCAATGCGGTCTAGCCGCGATGGTTCTGATTGAGTCATGGCGATCGCCTCACTTGCTGTTCTGTTTAAGCCACATTTCTAAAGCCTGTTCTATCGCTTCAGACTGGCTAATCTCCTGCATCGTGCAAGTAGCCTTAAATTTCAAAGCCAGATCTTTTTTTACATAGCCACTGACTTGTGCAAAGTCAGGGTCAGCACGTCTACTTGCAGCCATCGATACGGTTTCCATCAGAATCCCCCGATCTTACTTCTCAACTACATGATTGCATCAATTTCATGAACGCTTGCTAAATTGCATTCATGAATACATGTTGACAAGATTTCATGCGTTCATGCTAGCATCTATTCAAGCAACGGACGACAAACGAACACGCTACGGACATAGAAAAAATAGAGATCAATCCTCCCTCCGTTTCCTCTGGACTGGCTTCAAATCCAGTAATTGCATACAACCGCGTAAGGGGCATTGTTTATGGTCATGAAGCAGCATCAAGGAGATCGGCTACCACTATGCGATCGCCTAGGACGGTCTGAGCCAGAGAAGAATGAAGCTGACAAAAGCTCACCGATTTAATGACAGCAGAGCTTTGAGATCGTTACCTGAACTACATCGTCATCACCTATTGATACAAGCAGATTGTTATGGCAGAAACCCTAACCTCATCTACCGAGTTCTCTTTACCCCTACCCGAGAAGTTTCCACACAGTACCTCTGCGCCTAAGTTCAATCTAGGAGACCAGGTCTGCTGGCATCCTCTACCCAGTCAAGACTTTGGCACCATTGTTGGGTTGCAATATGCCCCAGCCAGTCACCTGAAAGCTTGGTCATGGCGATATCTTATTCTCCTCTCCCCTGCTAGTCCCTCTCGTGCCTGGGTTCAAGCTGACCTAGCCTGGGAGGACGACATTCGCTTGCAAGCATTTCCCTAGTGTCCCTCGCCCTCATTCAGCCCACTGCTGTTGCTTTGGAAGAACAACGATGAGCCCCCGCACCTTGGGACAGCATGAACTAAGACTGTTCCATTTCTACACCCACTGCCAGCTTCAGATGTCCCATCTTGATTTTTATGCCAAGTGGGATGTCACTCATGCTCAGATGGCGCAGATCTGTGGCTGCTCTCAACCCACAGTAGACCGCTGGTTTGCCGGGTCGGGCAACTACCGCCCGCCTGAGCCCTTTTATCTACGTCGGCTTGCGGAGATGGATTTGCTTTGGGAGAAATATTACAAGATTCCGCTCAATCTCAGGCGACATCTTTGCCCGATGCTGCGAACAAACGGGAAAGAACCCTCACCGTGATGGGGAAGGTTTGCATTGTGGGAGTCTGGAAATCTAGTGTGAGGGTTAGTCGCCCGTTCCCATCTTCTACACTATGCCGATTCAAATCCATCTAGAACGTCGCTGTTGCCAACTCTCCTTGCTCGAACAGTCTCTCGCTAAAGCGGCGGCGAGCAGGTATACGATGCGCTTCCAGTTGCAGTCCCGACTTGCGCTCAAGCCAATGAGCTACAGCCTAGCTGCTCCCTTGCAGA
>NZ_JACJPC010000038.1:0-15131 GCF_014695875.1 Leptolyngbya sp. FACHB-541
CTGGTTTACACTCTGGCTTTGTGAGATTAATCCAGTGCATTAACCAGTTCTCAGGATGGCTTCCTCATCCTGTGCCTCATCGATTTTCCTCCGCCTAGAGTGATGAAAGAGGGATACCTGTACCAGCGGGCAGTCCTGCAGGAGCATCACCCAGCGAATAGTTCTCGGCTGAACCGGCAAGCTGGATGATATCGTTGTCCACAGTACTATCACCAGTACTAAAGTCAGCGATCAGACTATAGTCACTGATTCCCGCCGTAGCTGCATCTCCGTCGTCGTACAGCACGGCTCTTGTACCATTGCGGAGGATACCTCCGAGCACAAATGTGTCGCTGCCTTCGTTGCCCGTTAGAGCATCAATCTCACCCTTACCAAGGTTTGCTGGAGCAATGGTCACTCCAAATAACGTGTCGTTACCCGTGCCGCTAAAGATCTGGTCGTTTCCGTCTCCTCCATCGATAACATCGTCGCCATCATCGCCGTAGAGCTGATCGTCTCCGACGACTCCAAAGATCGAGTCATTGTCTGCCCCGCCATACACGGTGTCATTTCCAGCAGCAGCAAACACGAGGTCTTTGCCATTCTCCCCAAAAATTAGGTCAGTCCCATCTCCACCGACAATTGAGTCATCCCCTGCGCCTCCGTCAAGGCGATTCTTGCTGTCTGCCCCTCCAAAAACGAAGCCATCACCGAGGTTCTCGCCAAATATGAAATCATTGCCATCGCCACCGTTGATGGTATCGTCCCCCGCTTCGCCAATCAGGGTATCTGTTTCGGTTCCCCCATCGAGAATATCGTTTTCAGCTACACCCCGAAGAAAATCTGTTCCGGCTCCACCCGAGATCCGATCGCCACCGCCACCGCCTATGGCAATATCATCTCCGTCTCCCGCATCAATCGTGTCGTTACCATCACCAAACTGACCGACAATAGCATCATTGCTAGCTAGTGCATCAATGATAGTGTCTCCGGGGGTATCGACAAGCAGGTCGTTATCCAACGTACCTAAAAGCTTTGAGGCAACTATTTCGGTTGTGTCGCAAAAACTTATTAAGAACAAACGATCGGTATCGTTTACATTCCCTTAAGCAGCAATTCCAAAGAGCGCATCAATAAACTTCACTTGAGAGACACTATCCCCCTGATCAATTCCATTCACTTGTCCTTTGCGGATCATATTCATCGCTTCAATTCCACTCAGAGTCTTTCTTGCACTATTAAACGACTTGAACCCCATCATCGGCTTCACAATGCACTTGATGTTTCGATGATCCTGCTCAACGATGTTATTTAAATATTTGCTCTGTCTCAGTTTCGTCTCTGGATCAATCACCTCATCCGCTTTGAGAGCATCCATTGCCCCTGGGTAAGCAGCATTCTTATCCACGGTAATGACCCGTGGCGCTTGGGTATGCTGACCTTTGAGTACTTTGCGAAAGAATCGGGCGGCAGCTTTCGCATCTCGCTTGGCGCTCAGCATAAAGTCGAGGGTACTACCCTCCGAATCGACAGCGCGATACAGATACTTCCACGCTCCCCTGACTTTAATATAAGTTTCGTCCACCCTCCAGGAATCATTCGTCGGCTTGAGGTGAGGTCGAATGCGTTTGTCCAATTTCGGGGCATACTGCAGCACCCATCGGTTGATTGTGGAATGATCCACCTCTACCCCCCGTTCCTGCATCATCTCCTCTAGGTCTCGGTAGCTGAGGGAATAACGGCAGTACCATCGCACATTCAACAGGATGATTTCGGGCAGAAAGTGCCGCCACTTAAACACAGAAGCAGTAGACATAAGAGGAGGAGAAGGCAAGGTTAGGTCTATTTACCTTACCACTCACCAGTTTTTGCGACATAACCTCTCCTTCTAGGCTGAAGTCACTGTCCGTCAAGTAGTGGTCGTAGTCGTGCATTCCTTGAAAGATAAATCCGTAGATTGGATTGGGATATACAGAAGAATCGTAACTATCAGCAGAGACCCAGAGATGACCTTGCTCAATATCCGCAAATAGCTCTTTCACGTCGGCGTAACGCATGTAATCTGAGAATTGCAGATTTAGGGGCAATTGATGGAACTCATCCATGAGCCAATCACAGAGTTGAGCGATAGTTTCATCAGAAATCTCGGCTGGCTTACCTTCCAAGTAGAGTTTGGCGAGTATTTCTACTTGAGATGCAGTTGTCTTTGTTTTTGTGAGAACCATACCACTACCTCTATCACTTTAAACTACCTTTAGCGTGACAATTTCTTTCAGTCATTTCTTTGAACTAGCTTGTAAACCAGGCTGCAAGCAAGAATCAGTTCAAATCATGTAGAACTGTTTGCTCAAGATAACGCTATCATCAAACTTCTTCAGCTGGCAAAACTTTGGCTGCAACAAAAACCGTATGAGGGCTTTTGAGGGTCAGCCGTGCCTCTGGTATCTGAAGTGCTGTCATTGTTTTCACATGTTCGCATTCATCATCACGAATGTTGACAAACACATCATAGAGATTGTCTACTTTGGGACGGCGAAATTCATGATCTGGTGTGGTTTGAAATTCCTCAAACATGTAGAGGTCGCCATCACGATAGTAATCGATCGCCACTTGGGGAGCTGATTGAGTTTTCAATTCCGCTTCATGCGTTCTCAAGTAGTTGTCATAGGTGTGATAGGCATGATTCTCAATTAACTCCATTAGGTAGTAAGCAAACCCAGGTGACAACATGTACAGTACGACTGCCACCCAGTAGTATGCCACTCCAATTAGATGCGCGACGAAGCGATCGAACCAGTGCTGATTCCCGCCCAGCGATTCCATAATTAACAGATGATGCAGTTCGTTCCAGGTTTCAGCAAAGTGAACTTTTAGCAAGTCTGCTTTACGCCAAGAGCCTAGCGTTTCATAAAGATGCAGCACCGAGAGGTAGGAAAAATAAGGAACGCGGGCGATCGTCTCCAGCACGTAAAACCGAGGGTAGGGGCGGTTGCCATACACAACATCGACAACGAAGACGAAAAAACTGACAATGGCTCGAATTAAAATCTTCATAATGCATACGCTCAACGTAGAACACGATTAGAAATCTGCTGCGTCAATCATTTGGGTTGGATTGAGTTTGGCTCTGCCAAGTAGGGAAACTGGGGTCGCAAACCATCGGGCTTACCCACTCGATCTGAGAAGGGGGTATTTGCCAGCAGGCTTAAAATCACGTCGGCTGTATCATCTGCCAGTGCTCGCCCATTTCTGCCAGCGAACCCATAGCTAGTCGGTAACTGCGGATTGTAAGTGAGCACATCAGGAAGGAGAAACTGTACGACCTGCTGTCCGTAAGCTTGAGGATCAGTCGTCGTGCCCGCGAGGTGAGTGACCTTTGCGGTAAATGCGGCGATCGCCTCCCCGTATTTGGCAACATCCTCGTGTGGCAGAGATTTGTTATAGGCATCCTTCAGATGCTCGTCTTGAATGAACACTTGCTGAACCAGAGGCACCGCCGCTCGGTTGATGGTCTTCCACTTGCCTTCGTGCTGAATGGTTGTGGTTCCCCAAAGCTGCATCGTTTCAGCACTGAGAGCTGCGTTGGGCAGTTCTAAGACGATCGCGGTCACATTATGCCCTGCCAAAACGTTTTCAGCCGTATCAAACACGCTGGGGTCGAACCGATTCTCTTCTAGAATCAGCTTGGCGAATTGCCCAAACCCTCCCAAATTGAAGAAGAAGGGATCAGCGACTAGCCCTGCCCAAAGTCGTCCTCCGTGATCGATCGGAGTGATCTCGCCCGTATTGCCTGCTGCAATGAGTTCGCCATCACGGCTGTATTTGGTGGCGGCACTGCCCTCCAATCGACGCAACTCGATCCGCTGAATGCCGTTGGAGTCAGGCTCTCCAAAAATGACACGGTAATCAAGGTCTTCGATCACGTCAGCATTGGTATCGATTTTGAAATCATAGAGCGCACCTGCTCGAAAGGTAGTCGGTGATACTTCACCTGCCAAGGGATTAACCGCCATGATTAAAACGGTGGTGTCTGTGGATTCGCCTGCGAAGACATAGACATCGGTAATGTCTACTCGTCCATCTTCCTTGGCAGTGGGGGAATCGAGATGGTGTGACATAAATTATGTACTCCTTTGTTCATGTTTCGGTGAGCGTTGTTCTGCAACTTGGGCAAAACTCGTTTTTAGAAGTTCGACATTGAGAGACATTTGATTCCATTACTGAGGTTGCACATTGTAAGGAAGGCTTAAGTCTCCTGAATTAACGCTGTACACCTGGTACACGCCCAGCATCGGCAGAGCATTGTTTGTAGCGTTCACTTGCAGGTAGGCAGCCACTCCATCAAATTTGAAGTCTGTTTTAGAGGCAATCCGCGAGGCTGGAACTAAAATCTTGAGGGTGTTGCCGTTTAACATCACTGGAAATCCAGGAGAATCAAAATACATCGGCATATCTGGATGGGTCGGTGGCATCACAATATTTGAGTCTGTTGGGCTGAACTGTTTGACGGATAGTCCACCCGGTACACGATCGTCTTCAGTGAGTACGACCCAATGACTGTGATAAACAACGCCATCATCGGTATAGTTCAAGTTGTTGTTCTCATCCCACAATGGGGTGTCATCGAAGTCCGGATGGGAAGTGGCTGCTAATGCCACAATTCCTTCAGTTGAGCTAAAGCCGACATCTTCTGCTTCCAAAGTGGTTGGAAACACGTATGCCAGTACGGGTGCTCCGTCTGTGCCCCCTTTGGGTTGTGGTACGGTTCCACCCGCCGTTCCTATGACGGTTTGTTCAAAGACAAGCAGATCCATATCCCTGAGATAATGCACATTCGTACCTTCTATTTCCAAATCAGATGATTTAGCGGTTGGAGTAATGGCAGATGGCGATTGGGCGATCGGGGTTGAAACAGACTGAGATATTGGGTGAGCATTCAGTTTAAGCGTAGGATATAAAATTCCCAAAACGAGAGTTAAACCAATGCCAAATAAGGCAGTAAGAAAACGGCTCATAGCAGACTCCTGTTGCTTAGAAATAGTGACTGAGAATTGAGCAAAGAGATAGAAAAACGCGATTCGCCTGCTTTCCATTCAAGGCAGGATTGAGAAAATTCTGAACACGCTTAATGCCCAGCCAAGCAGCGTAGAAGGGCAGTAAGAAGGTTTTCAAGCAGAAGAAGACATAGGTAGCTAGGTGTAATTAACCGTAGGCTACGTGTAGCCTTGCCGTCTTTAGAACAAGCGACGCAATTGAATCACTAACATAGTATTCATGCTAAGAATTCGATGCCGTACTTCGGTGCTGCTGCCAAAACTCGCTCGATCGCTTCAGGAGTTGCTGGGCGGGATGGTTCGTCTGGGTCATCTACTGGAACCCCCACTTCGGCAAAGAATTCTTCAATTCCCGCGGGCATACACCAGACTAACATCTTGGCGCGTTGGTTAGTGATGTTCTTAAAGGTATGCAAATGTCCCTTCGGTGAATAGAAAAAGGTTCCAGGGGTGGCAATCACGGTTTGGTTGCCGAGGTGAAACTCCAGTTCGCCCTCCTGGATGTAGAATGCTTCACCTTCACGATGGTGAATATGCGGCGGCGGTCCAATTTCAGGATCAACTCGCAACTCAAAGAGGGTGTATTGTCCATTGGTGTCTTCGCTCACTGCCTTGAGGGTGACAATATCTCCCACAATTGAGAAGGAAGTTCCTTGACTTGGCTTCATTAACAGTTCATGAGGAGTAGTCATTGTAATTTCTCCTGTTCGTTAGAGAGTTAAGTCGTTGGGTTCTAAGCCGTTCCGAATTTCCAACTCAGAGTGATTTACGGTTGTGTTGTAAAACGGTATTGGGGATAGAAGTCTCAAACCGAAAATTGATGACAAGCAGCAAAAGCTTGAACGCTAATATGCTCTTCTCTGTCTGATGCTGGCTGTCTTAGATTCTCTTTGTTTTATCTACCTGAAGTGTACTGAGTTCAACCGCTCAACTTCTTTCAGGTTCTTACAACGATTTATCAGATTCTTATGAGGTTAGCGAACTTGCTTGGGTGTCATTCCCGTGAGTCGCTTAAACGGTTGTGAAAAAACTCTGTCGTTTACCACTTGAGTAGAACTTACACGTTAATCTATGAAAAGTGTTGAGCTAAATTAACAAGTTGAGCTGAGAACAAAAGCTATGGCAGGGAACCTTGTTAGTCCGCTCGAACTCGGTCAACGGTTGAATAAACTTCCGGTGTTATCCAGTCGGCAACTGGGCTGGAATGGGATTTTGGTTGAGCAATGCCAATGTTCTTCAACGTCATCCTTTGAAATGGAACTTCCCGCCATTTCATCTCATTGGCTTAACTTGTCCTTGGGGCGTCCTGCCCCTTTAATCCAGAAACGTGACGATCGCCTGCATGAATCAATTGTTCAAAAGGGGGACAGTATCTTTGTTCCTGCTGGACAACCGAGCTATTGGCGTCGACACGAAGGTAATATTTGCTGCCCACTGCACATTTGCCTGAAACCGGAGTTGATCGAACAAGTCGCTGAAGCATCCGAAATTGATACAGGGCGGATTAACCTCGTGAACTGTTTCGGTAAGCAAGACTTACAGCTTCATCATGTCGCAATGCTGCTTTTAGCTGAATTACAGTTAGGTGGCATCATGGGACGATTATATGTTGAATCATTAACTCAAGTCCTGGTCATTCATCTGCTGCGACATTACTCTGAGATTGCACAAGTCATTACATCTGAAAACAGAAGCTTAACTCGTACCCAATTGCAGCAAGCGATCGATTATATTCACACTCACCTGAATCGAGATTTGTCATTAGCTGAACTGGCAAGTGTCATCAATATCAGCCCCACTTACTTCGCCAGTTTGTTCAAACAAGCTACGGGGATTTCACCCTATCAGTATGTGATTCGACAGCGAGTGGAACGGGCGAGAGTGATGCTAACGAAAACGAATTTGGCGATCGCAGACATTGCCTTACAAGTGGGTTTCTCCAGTCAAAGCCACTTAACACAGCACTTTAAGCGATTCACGGGAATGACACCCAAGCAAGTTCGCTAACACCCTAAGAATCTGATAAATCGTTGTAAGACGACCTGATTGAAGCAGCACAAAAATGCAGTTTGACGCTACTTCAATAATCAGATTAGCAACCTCTCTAGGACGAGAGATGTAGGACACATCGCTTACTTGAAGCTCAGTTATTTTTTTAGAAGCAGTTAGCCTCCACGTTGCGAACGTTTCGGTCAGGTTACTGTAAATCCGCCATCGATCACTAAGGGTTGTCCAGTGATGTAGCTGGCAGCATCAGAGCAAAGAAAAACGACGGCTTGAGCAATTTCTTCTACCTGTCCTATACGCCCCATCGGAATCGTAGATGCAAAATCATCAGCCGTGATACCCATCCGATCAAGGCTACGATCAAGCATCTCAGTCGCAGTAGCACCGGGGGTAACCGCATTAATCCGAATGCCCTGCTTCGCATAGTCTAACGCTGCCGCTCGTGTCAGTCCCATGACGGCATGTTTACTCGCGGCATATGGAGATGCCCATGGAAACGCAATCAACCCTGCTAACGAGGAGGTATTGACGATAGAGTAAGCGCTACGAGAGTCGTTCGCCCCGGCTCCTTGAGTCAGCATTTGCTGAATTTCATATTTCATGCACAAGAACAGCCCCCGTGTATTGATCGCCATCAGTTTGTCAAAGTCTTCGATCGATTGCTCGTGCAGAGGTTTTGGAAGTACCTCTATGCTCGCGTTATTAAAGGCAAAGTCGAGTTTCCCAAACTTCTCGACGGTGGTTTGCACAAGCGCTTTTATCTCGGCTTCGTTCGAGACATCCGATCGCACAAATAAGCAGTCAATGCCAGCATCTCGTAGCTGAGCTTCCGTTGCTTTACCTTCTGGTTCGCGTCGTCCTGAGAAAACCACCTTAGCTCCTGCAACACCGAATGCTTTGGCGGTTGCCTTGCCAATTCCCGAAGTTGCTCCCGTAATCAAAGCCACTTTATTTTCAAGTTTCATCGTTTTCTCCTTTTGTTGTTGAAAAATCCTGGAGAGAGTGCTGTTCAGTTGCTCATTGTGACAGTTTTGATAATTTCGCCCACTAGGTTATCAACCACTACCGGACTCTCGAAGTAAGTTACCGATGGTTCAGAGCCATATCGCTCAACAATGGATTCTTTAAAGTCATCGGTGTAGAGGCGTTCCGCAGCCGCTTTAGATTCCCATAGGTAAACGCCCCCAGCCGTCCTGCCATCTTCGGATAGCAAGAAGTATTTCCGGATCAAGCCCGGTACTTCACGGAGCCTAGGCGCAAGATTGGAAAAGTCTTCTTTAACCTCGTTACCAGTTAGGGGAGTGGACAGGTTAAATTGAACTAATGCAGTAATCATGAGTTTAAGATAGCTTTTGATTGCTTGAGGACTTGCAAGTGTAGGTTTCGACGAAATACTCTAGCGGTTGTAGTAGGTTGTCGATCGTTGGATCATCAGATTTAAGAATGCCGCGATCGCTGCTCCAGCAATGCCTCCACCATTCAGGATTATGATTACAAAGGGCTTGCAGTAAATGCGAATAGGAATCGTCAAATGCCTCGTTTAGTCCAAGCTTGCCTACTAATCTCGGCTCCTGGCGCAGTTTGCGAATGGCGAGGCAACAGAGTCGCAGGTAGGATGTCATTTTTAGCTGTCGTGGCATCTGGGTCAGTAGCTTAGTTCTTGCATAATTAAGCAAATGAACAACTTCTTTGTCGAAGTCTGTAGAGCAAAATTCAATAGTTTGGGTTGTGGTTAACATAGTTCAAGCCCTCAGTTGTTCAGAGAGTTAGTGATGTGAACGCTCTGTTGTTTGGTTTAAGTCGTTATTCCAAATCTTGAGCAGTTCATCGTTGTGTTGCAAAACCTGATTGAGAATAGTCTCCTCTTCGCAAAAAGTATTGGTAATAAACAACAGAAGCTGAGTACTTGTATGTTGCTCTTTACCCGATACTGGCTGCATTAAATGCTCTTTGCTTAACCTATCTGAAGTGTACTAAGGTTCCAATGCTTAACTTAGGTCAGATTCTTACAATGCTTTATCAGATTCTTATGGGGTTAGCGAACTTGCTTGGGTGTCATTCCCGTGAATCGCTTAAAGTGTTGTGTTAAGTGGCTTTGACTGGAGAAGCCGACTTGTAAAGCAATGTCTGCGATCGCCAAATTCGTTTTCGACAGCATCACTTTTGCCCGTTCCACCCGCTGTCGAATCACATACTGATATGGGGAAATCCCCGTAGCTTGTTTGAACAAATTAGCAAAGTAAGTGGGGCTGATATTGATGACGTTTGCCAGTTCAGCCAGGGATAAATCTCGATTCAGATGAGTGTGAATATAGTCAATGGCTTGCTGCAATTGGGTACGAGTTAAGCTTCTGTTCCCAGATGTAATGGCCTGTGCAACCTCAGAGTAATGTCGCAGCAAATGAATCACTAACACGTGGGTCAATGATTCGACATACAATCGACCCATCATGCCGCCTGACTTTAATTCAGACAAGAGCAGCATGGCGATATGCTGAAGCTGCAAGTCTTGTTGACCGAAGCAATTCACAAGGTCGAGTCGCCCTGTATCAATTTCGGATGCTTCAGCGACTTGTTCGACCAACCCCGGTTTTAAGCAAACGTGCAGTGGAGCACAAATGACACCTCCGCCCCGACACCAGTAGCTCGGTTGTCCAGCCGGAACCAAGAAACTGTCCCCTTCGTGAAGGATTGATTCATGCAGGCGATTGTCTCGTTTCTGAATTAGAGGGGTGGGGTACCCTACGTGTAAGTTGAGCCAATGATCCGAGAGGGCAGAAAGTTCTATTTCAAAAGCTGAAGCAGGAATTTGACACTGCTCAACCAAAATGCCATTCCAGTTCATCTGCCGACTGGAGAACATCAGCGTTTTATTTATTTTATTTAACTGTTGGCTGAGTTCGATCGAGCTAATCAGGTTGCTAGTCATAAACCTTGTCCTTAGAACTCAATTTGTTGATTTGACCCAACACCTCATCCAGTCGAAAGTGTATAGGTTTGAATGCTGAACTTCTTTCAGATTCTTACGACGATTTATCAGATTCTTATGGTATTAGCAAACTTGCTTGGGTATCATTCCCTATTTCGCCGAGAGATTGAGCAACGAAAGAGACAACTGCCGATAAGAGGCATCAGGGAATTTTTGCGAATTAGCTAAAACCTCTCGAAAATGAGAAAACTACGAAACGTAAAGGTTCCAATTTTGTTTAGCGGTTTCAGGATCGGCTGCAACATGTTCGGCACAGTTGAGGCGAAGATGACGATCGCCAAAGGCTGCATTGACCAACGCACAATGATGCGGACGTTCCGAATCGGGATATCGGTTGGGCTGAAAGAATTGACAAGTGACACACATTTTTGCCACTGAAACTTGCCCTTGTTCCTGAAGCTTGCGAATCATCTTAATCAGTCCTCGCAGGAAGATGACTTGTTCCTCCTCCGATAGTTCATCTACTGTATTCAACAGAAAATTAGACCAGGATGTGGTTTGGGCGGCGGCTTGTTGTCCTTGAGTGGTCAGTGTAATCGCGATCGCTCGTCCATCGGCTGGCGATCGGGTTTTCTGCACTAACCCTTTCTCGACTAGCGACGTGACCGCATCACTGGCCGTCGCAGCCGTGACTGCCAAATTTTTTGACACTTCAGTCAACCGCATTCCAGCTTTGCCCTTGTCAATCAAAAGCGCTAGGATTTGCCCTTGAGTCGGCGTTAACCCTTGCTGTCCGGCATCCTGCCAAGATTGACTTCTTAGCGCTAGCCCAATTTTCTCCAAGCCAATCAAGATATGTTGCTCGATCGCAGTTGAGGCATCAAAGGGATTAGCAATGATATCCGCATTCGGCTGTTCGGCGGGAAGGGCTGATTCTGCGCGATCGGGCTGAGAGTTATTCATGGATACCTTTCAATGTGGCAATTTCTGCAGAAAGCACTGCAAAAGCAACGTCATAGTCAGGTTCAGCCATCAGTTCAGCGACAATTTCTTGATAGGTAACAATGCCTGTAGAATCTACGACATAAACAGCGCTTGCTAGTAATCCTAGATCCTGAATGAGCAGTCCCCAACTGCGGGCAAAGTCTAGATCGCGATGATCCGAAAGCATGGTGATATTGGTAACTTTCTCGATCGCCTGCCAACGAGATTGAGCAAAAGGAAGGTCGGCGGAGATGAGAAAAACTTCAACAAATTCAGTTAAATCCTGATTCATTGAGTTTAGAAATTGGCTGAACTTATGGATCGCAGCACTACAGACTGGCATATCCAAAGAAGGAACCGTAACGAACAGACGGACTTTTCCTCGCGATCGCGCCAGTGGCAGCACGGGTAACAGGTCATTGCCAATCACCCGCACATCACGGGCACGAGTGCCAACCTTCATCGGCAATCCAATCAATCGCATCGGTTGCCCATGAAAGGTTACTTGCATAGTTCCTGGGTCACTTGATTGCGAGTGTTGATGTGTTTCTCAATTCGTTGAATCACATCTGCTTCAGGCGTATGTCCAAACCATCCATCCAGTAATTGCAGGTTTTGATCAACTAGAAGAAAGGTCGGTGTTCCTGGTAGATGATTCAGCGTAAAGGTTGCTGATGTTTGAACACTCTTTTGCAGGTAAGCCTTCACTTTTTGACGCAACGCTTCTTGTTCGGGGCGGGAGGAATTACCGAAACCAGCGATCGCCTCACACACCAGATCGATGTTCGCAGATGTTGCAAGTGCTGTACCTGTGGTGAGTTGATCGATCGCAATGGGAAAATCAATTGCTTGAGCGTAATTCTCTCCGAGGGCTTGCCGAGTCGCACCAACCGTCTGCCTCTGAGTCAAAAGCAACTCTGTACTTATAGCAGTGTTGTACTCAAAATCCTCAAATGCAGTTGAGAGTCCCAGAACATTTAATCCAGATTCACGATACTTCCAATACAACTTGTTGACGAGTGGGAACCCATAGATGAAACAACCGGGACAATTCACCTGAAACACAAACAGAAGATTCAGCGCTTTGAGGTCAAATGAACCTTGTAAGACGCGATCGATCTTGAGTTGGATTGCCATTATGCTACTCCTGAGCAAAACGAGTCGGATTACCGTTGACTGAGATCAGGCGATCGAGCCGAATCTCAGTTCCATGTTTGAGCTTCAAAAAATCGGCTTGGTTCGCAGCATAGACATCCACAATCTGACTCTGAACTTCAACGATTTCCTCAGTTGCAGTGCGATAGGAAATTTGACAAGTTTGCCGTAGCGTTGCGAGGGCTTCTAGCTGATCATGAAAACCACAGTCTACTAAACAATAATCATTCATCTCAGACCTCACTATTTTTCCAATAATTGTTAGCAGCGGCGATTGTGGCAAACTCAGTGGCAACGGTTTGTCCCACGGCAATCAACATCATGGCCTCGTTACCATAGACATCTCGTAGCTGCTTGCGCTTCTCTTCATCAGGTTGAGTCAGCTTGATAATCAGTCGCGCCAGTTTCACAGCTAATTGCCGTCCTTCCTCAGGTGTTTCGGTAATCAACGAGTTGTTAGGAACCAGTGCAATCGTATCCATTGTTTGTTCTCCTGTTAGTTGTAAAGGCGAGCGCCGATTGGATTTCTTTTGCAATCGTCCTAGCGCGATCAGGCTCAGTTCTCGCCCCAGAGCCGTGGAACCGGATCTGGATTGACATTTTTAGCAGCTCGATTGGACAAAGTGCGTTGCCAATTTACCGCTAGCAACGGACAGTTTGCCAATGCAGCCGAGGCTTCCCTATCGTTTAATTCGTGATGCATGATTTGGTTAGCTCGTGCGATCGTCCATTGGGGAAACGGGCGATCGCGCAACACCAGTTTCATTCCCGCTTCCACCATGCCTTCTTTCAATACGCGAAAATACCATCCGGTCTGCCCA
The DNA here is from genome assembly GCF_014695875.1 of Leptolyngbya sp. FACHB-541. NCBI lineage: Bacteria > Bacillati > Cyanobacteriota > Cyanophyceae > Leptolyngbyales > Leptolyngbyaceae > Leptolyngbya > Leptolyngbya sp. FACHB-541. The sequence continues at coordinate 12,930 of NZ_JACJPC010000038.1, forward strand.
GTCGTCTGAACTTGGAATGCAAGATCCTGAATTCCCCAGCGACGCGATAGTTTCCAGCAAGGCTGGCGGGGTTGAGACACCTGAACTTGAGCTTCACCAATGTCATAGATATCGCCAATGCAAACGGATGATTCTGTTTGATCAGCAACCGTAAAGTTTTCTCCAAACGCTCCGTAGGAGAGGTCGGGCAACTCCAAACGCGCTTGCCAAGAGGGATAGTGTTCAGCCGCATACGCCAGTACCGCTTTTTCTACACCGCCATGACGTTTGAGATCGGCTTGACCATCCCCAGCTAAATTAGTGCTTCCGAGCCAGGCTTCTCCCTGAATCGGCTCCTTGAAGAAACCTGTAGACCAAGGACGATCCATTGGGGCTGGCGCACCTGTCACACCAAGCGATTTGGGCAGTCCAACTTGAATCGAAAGAATCTGGGCAACCATTTATCCCTCTGGGTAAAACACAAACAAAATGTAATCTCACTCATGCAGTTGCTCCTGAAGAACTAGATTGTAGTTTGAGTGCTGCAGGGGTATAGTCAGCACCTTCCAGCATGATTTGAGCGATCGCGTCGTAAGCATCTGCCCAGGCTTGATGCGTTTGCGGTGTCCAGGCAGTTTCTACAAAAGATGCCAGCGTTTTCAACAAGGTGTTGCCAACCATTGGATAATGTTCCGGCAAAACGCCATACTGAACGTGGCGTGTGCCTAAACCTGTAAGAGCGCTATTTAAAGCGTCAGGTTGGCGAAGGCTATTAATTACCAGTACCAGCGAAGCAAATAGCTTCTTACCCTGCTCCTCCATTGAGGTGTGAACGAACAGTGGTTTCGTCTCTGGATAGTCTGCGAACAGATAGGAATAGAACAAAGCGGTGAAGTCAGATTCACGTGCCTTAACTTGCTCAAAGCTTTGTTCCAATAGTTCAATGTTCAGTGCCATTGTTGTGAGTTTACTCCTTCCTCTAAATTGCCAGGATTGACACACCATGCGGCAATACCTGTGCTAACATCTAAATTATTTAGGACTCCTAAATAATAAAACAATACTTGCCTAGCTGTCAACGTGCTTTTCCATCAAAGTTAGTTTTCAGCTTTAAAATTCAATTGACGAAAGCTGGTAAATTGAGGGAGGTCGGCTATTTTAGGCAGTAGACATCACCTTCACAGTGCCCATCTACTACCAGATCGATTGAGAAGAATCTAGCAAGGTTGCCTGCTAGGCAATATAATTAAGCTAACTTGCTTAACGAGCAATTTATGGAAAGTTCGATCGAGACTCTACTCAAGCCTGAATTAGCCAAACTAGGGCAACGGTTACGGGCTTTAAGAACGGAACGGGGTTGGACGTTAAGCCAACTGAGTGAGCAGGCAGATGTGTCTGAGGCTTACTTGTCTCGCCTAGAAGGTGGCGAACGGCAGCCCTCACTGGCAGTTCTGTTTACCTTGGCACGGGTGTATGGGGTATCGCTACCCGACCTATTTGGCTCAACTTCGGAGAACCCAAAGCCAGCGGCTCCAAAGCAGCAAGCTTCTGCTGGGGTCGTGATTCGTGCAGGCGATCGTTCGCTTCAAGAGGGCAATGGGCTATTCTACACCTCTCTAGCTAGCAGGAATCATCTAGCTGATTTGCATCCACTCCGAGTGATCGTGCCTGTGAATCGACAAGGAGAACAGCATTATCAGCATAGTGGTGAAGAGTGGCTCTATGTTCTCTCCGGGCAACTCATTCTGACTCTAATAGACGAGCAGTTTTTGCTCAATCCTGGTGACGCGGCACATTTTGATGCATTTCTCCCCCACAATCTCTCTGCGATCGGAGACCAAGATGCTGAGATTCTTCTCGTTGCCTGTACGCCCACACACTCTTTATTGAAAAGTTACCTCTCTGAAAAATAATGTTGACGACCACAGACTGTCGATCGCTTGTTCAATCTAGAAAATGAAACGGTAGCCCTGGACTGATGGTGCTACCTGAAGCTCACATTGCCTAATTAAACTTAAACCGTCGCGAGGGTGAAAAATGAAAGTTCACTATTTGCAGCATGTTCCCTTCGAGGAACTGGGCAGTATTTCGACCTGGATGGACGAACAAAGGTTGTGTCGCAAAAACGGGTCAATGGTAAGGTAGGTAAGCTCGGCCTTGCCTTCTTCCCCTCCGATGTCTACTCATTCTTTGTTCAAGTGGCGGCATTTTTTGCCCCAGATC
>NZ_JACJPC010000039.1:0-20781 GCF_014695875.1 Leptolyngbya sp. FACHB-541
GTGGTTTGTGCTCAAGAACTGGATGCGACAACGATGGAGTGAGTTTGAGAGTTTTCACAATTGTATAGATGCAGCTTTCAAAACCTGTCCTAACGTGCTCCCGTAGAGCTATACAACCTCAACTCCATCATGGCGCAAGGCTGTATCTGGAATATTAAACTCCAGATCTTCAAAATCCTGCTCAACCAGGATGGCTACTCGTTTTGCAGTTCGTAGATGTAAGTTCATAGTATTTTCAGAGGTGAGTGTGGTAGTGACAGCTCCTGACTAGAAACAGGCTTAAAGCAGACTCAAAGCAAGCCTGCCGATTGATAAAGTCGTCTTAAAATTGCCAGCACTTTTTCTCCATACTGTGGATCTGCTGACCAGCGACCGCTAAGCAGCTCTACTCTAGAAGACGCTCCACGTCGCACAAATCGAAACCGGGGATCGACAATTTCTTGCACAACAGGTTCTTCGTTTGCATAAGCTTTCAAGTGCTGAATGTGGGCACGCACTCCCAAGCGAGCGCTGGGAAAAGATGCGGTTTCTCCGCTACCACCAACTGTCCCTAACCCACCAAAGTTGTTCTGAGTAGCTTCCAAACCACCCACAAAGCTGAAGAAACCCGTTTCTAGCAGGGCTTGCGCGAAGGCAATATCGGAGTTGATGCCTTCAATTGCTGCTTCCTGAATGTACAGTTCGGCAATATCAGGATATTGTTCCAAAGCTTGGGGATTCACCGATCGCAAAAAGTTCTCTAGTTGTGCCTCTGAAAGAGAACCCGAACCGTTGATCTTGCCAATCTCACTGGGGGTAAGAGGTTGAACAGTTCGCAGAATTACCGTGCGGGTACTGGCATCCCAACCGACAAATACTCCTGCCTCTCGCAGATCAATCGCTCTGATATAGGCAACACCACCATAATCAATTAGACGAACGGTGGCAGGCTGGGTTAAGTCAATATCCAGTCGTTCAACAACATCAACTGGAACGTAGGCATTTCCCTCAACAATGATTCCACGGTCCTCATAAGCTTGATTATTGATGCTGATATTAATCGGCGGATAAGTGGGAGGGACAGGCGTAACGCCAGAAACTTCCTGGCTCCAAACGGTTAACCCGTTAGCAATGCCTTGGGCAATGTCTTGGGTGCGATTTTGAATCAGCGATCGCTCCGTTGGGTTTGTGAAAAAACCAATATTGAGAACCAGAGACGGAATCGTGACTTGACGGATAAATTCTAATCTACCCAAACCGGTTGCGCTGTCAGGGATCGCCCCTCGGCTGACTAAATTGGGTATCTCCTGAAGCAAAGAGAGCAGCACCAGTTGCGCTTGCTCCTGGCGTTCCTGATTGTCAGCAATGTAAAAAATGCTTGCCCCTCGTGCCGCAGGATTGCCAAAGGCATCGGTTTGAATGGCCAGCGCTACGTCGCCCGGTCGGGCACGGCGATTAATCCAGGCGATCGCCCCTGATAGCTCTAATGGAGGGACTGTAAAAACCGTAAAACCGCGCGATCGCAATAGATCAACTACCCGATCGCGTATCCGAACTAATGCTGCTTCAGCAGTTTCATCGATTGCCGCCGACTGGTTTGCATAGAGAAAAATTCGTCCCATCCTTCGGCTTTCCTTTAAAGATGAAACGGCTTGGCATCGCCAAACCTCTTCAGAAAACTAATTTATCGCCAAAATTCTCTGAATTAGTATAGATCAGTAGGTTAGCAAAGCAAAATTCAACACGAATCAAAGCCTATCACAACAGCAATTTCTTCTGCTAGTTTCTTGCCATTCATCGTTCAAACTCTTCAAAAGCTTTGTTATCCCGAAAGGGAGGGCTATTTTGCAAGCTTTACTTAACAAACAAAATAACCCAGTTGCAACTATCATTTCCTACAGCTTGTGTGTTGGTTTAGCGTCGCTTCTTCTTATCCACAACTGGACGGCCCTGCGTATCCAAATCCAGTTCTTCTCGTCGAACTTCTTCCTCAGCCTCTACTGTATCTTGTTGCACTTCCTTCCTAATGTTGACCTGCTCACGAACAAACGCTTCTTTGTGAATATCGGCTGTTTCCTCGTACACATCCATGCGAGCAACTTCTCGATCTTTAAAGTCAGCATTGCTGGGGTCAACCTTAGCGGTTCCTTGAGTTGGAGTAGTTCGATCAATCACAACTCGCTCCTTTTCAACTGGCACGGCGACTCGTGCAGTTTCTGTCTCAACTCGCTTACCGACAGCAACTTCTCCTGTCTTTTGCCTACTTTTACCTGCAATCAGTTTTTCCTCATACAGTTTTAGACTTTGATGATCACGCTCATTCAAGTCGTACAGAGATGACTCTTGTTGATAGTTATAGGAATCTCGATCTGTCCGAACGCCACTTGATTGCACACTTTCACCCGCCACAATGGGACGATAGGTGTCTCGAACTTGCTCTTCATAGTCATAATCGACCTTTTCTAACTCATCAAAGTTAGGCAGAGCTTCGACCTGCTGCTTGGTTAACTCTCTGACATATACTCGGCGATCGCTATAACTCACCGTTGCAACACCAACAGGCAACAACACTTTTTTACCAAAAATCCAGAAACCTGTGTCAACGACAAAGTAACGAAATTTTCCATCTTGGTCATCGATCAAGATGTATTCGATTGAACCCACCTTATCGTTATTCTGAGCATACACATCGAAATTCTTAATTTGGTCTGCGTCAAGACCTTCTTCATGATAGTTGGGATAAAAATCTTGAAGTTTTACTAGAGGCATATTAGCTCTCCTTTTCTATTCTTTCATCATGTTCACAGTAAAAAAAGAATTCCATCAATGCGTCTCACTATTGGGGGAGGTACCACATTTGAATTCACTCATTATTGTTATCTCACTCATTATTGCAATTAGTCTGCTGCAACAGTTCGATCAGGCTGTAATAGTGACGCTTTACATCTTCCTGATCTTGCTGCTCCGATAACTTTTTACAAGCACCCTGCTGAATCATCTCAGCCTGACCTTGTAAAGCAGCTTGATACTTGTGATTTTGCGTGTGAGTGGCGATGAGGGCGATCGCATTCAATAGGCGAATAGTAACCGCAGCATCAGACTGAGCATACCGTCGAATTTGATTGAAAGCTGAACTAACCAGTTCTTCAAAAGTTACCCGTTCAGCGATCACCCGAAGGTTACTCTGATCGTCATAGCGATAGGGAGAAGGGAAATCTCGCTGGGCCAGCTGAGCAAGACCGGCACCCAGTCGGTCTATACAGCGAATTGCCGTGAACGGATCATTCACAGCAGGAGAAATAGCACGCAGGGCGATTTCAACAAGTTGATCGATGGGAAATTCTACGTCTTGCTGTTCATTACGCTCCTTCCCAATAATGAACACATCGGTGATTTGCTCAATCAGTTTTTGGTTGATCTTGTCCCCTGGATAGACCATCACAAATTTGTCGCCCTTCGCAATGAACTTGCCAGGACGAGTTTTGATCCACACGAGAAGATTATGTTTACAGGCAATCTTCATCAGCTTTTGATCGTCAATGACCTGTAAATAACCTGTTTTATTTGCCGCAATGGGTTGAGCCTTCGCCTTAAAGTTGGCAGGAATCTCACTGACCTGTCGCTGCTTTAACTTGGCAGTGCCAATCTCTTCTGGAAAGAGTCGAGCAATGGCATCATCCAAATCAGCACTCACTCCAGTGATGACATGCGAGGCTTGAATGATGGTCGAGGCATGATGGATGAAATAGATAAGTGTACCAACACTGGCGATCGCCAATATGACACCAACAGTGACTGAAAGGTGCGGTACAAAAAATGTATAATCTTCACCGCGAACGGTTCGCAGGATCAGCAAACAGTAAACAAAGGTGCCTAAGAAAGTACCGAGAACAATCTGGTTTCCTGTATCCTGCATGAAGTTACGCAGCAGCCGTGGGCCAAAATTAGACGCAGCAAGCTGAAGTGCAACAATTGTGATTGAGAATGCCGTTGCTGTCACAGTAATCATTGAGCCCGCGACGGCTGAAAGCAGCGCTCGCGCTCCATCTGGGCCACCGCTGTAAATCCAACTCAGACTTTCCAAGCTTTTTGGAGTGGTTCGATCAACGACCAACATGCCAAAGGCTAGGGCGATCGCTGCGACCACCATAATACTTGGTAAGAACCAATAGCTTGAATGGAGCGCATCCCACAGCTTATTCAGCTTAGCATTTCTCATCAGTGCTGCCTGATTGTGAATTTCTACTCTCCTTCCTCTTCCACCTCTTCCTCTTCTACAATCCCTTCCTCTTCCACCTCTTCCTCAACGCCTATGCCTTCTTCAACACCCTCCTCTTCCACCTCAGGAGCACAACCAACCGCAAAGGTGAGTAAAGCACCCGCAGTAATCCAGCGAGCTAAATTTTTCCAAAGAGTTGTAGACACAGATGTTTCTCCTAATTCTCAAAAAATTTTGCTGTGCAACCAGGTTATTTATGAATAACCTGGTTACAAGAATCAACAACCAATAGGAAAGGAAGCATGTCTAATTTCCTATATTGCTAGCATCATCAATCTAGAAACACTAACAATGTTGGGATGGATGCTCACAACATAAGTTTTGTGAGTTTAATCAGGACTTTGACATGCCTCCAATTCGTAAATGACTCTGTTACATGCAGGTGTACCACTCCAGATCCGAAAGTGTCGAGCGCCCAACTTCACTTTAATAGTAAAGCTTGAGCAAAATGCATAACCTAGCAGCTTAATTATTTTTAGAAGAGCTTCTCTTTATTCTCTTCTACCCATAGAGGGAACGCAGGATGAAGAGAAGTTCATCTTTGGAGAATAGAAAAATTTCACGCTGATTTCATCATTGTATGAACTTCATAATTGGGTGTTAAATTCTACAGAAAAACATACTATTTAGAATTACGATTTAATTTGACAACAGTGCTGTTTGTCACGTTTGCCATACAATTGCCTGTAATTCCAAATCCCCCGCAGTAAAGGATTTCACAGGATTACAGTTCTCTTAAATTGCTCATTCTACAAATTAATTCAGAATGAATATATTGATCAGTATTGCTTGGTAATATTGGCTTACCTCACTCATCAGTTTGAGTGTTTCAAAAGCAAATTTATACCTAATGCAAGGGATTATTCTTCCTCTACTTTATTAACCTGATAAATAAGTTGAAAGAGGTTTTAGATAAATCTCAATGAATTAGGAGGTATTTATGTTTCTAAACACGATCAAGAACAGCCTGAAAGCGTTAGGTGTTGTTTCTGGCAGTTTGCTTGTGGGTTTACCCTTAATGGCTCAACCTGCGTCTGCACAGACTGAGGGGGAGATCAATCCTTGTCCTCGCATCTATTACGAAGAACCCTTTAACAGCAGCACCTTAGTTCCTGAAGGATGTCCATCTAATGCAATTAGCCAACAGCTAGGTATTAATCAGGCTACGGCTCCATCGGGCGTGACATTGGGTAACTCAGGAGATGGACAAATTACAAATCAAGCTGCATCTCCACGGCCCGGTATATTTGATCAGGCACCTTATACCAGCCAGCCCGGTGGTGAATTGCCTGGTGCAGATTTGACACCTCAAGCCATTAATCCAGCAGATGCTCCAACTACTGCTCCTGAAGCATTTAACCGACCTGGAACAGCTGAAACTCTACCCGTTCAGCCTCCGCTGCCGGGAGAGAGAAGTCAACCTGTTGCCTCCATCATGCCAATAGACGGTATGGTTGATGTTCAGTTGACCAATAACACTAATGCGATCGTTACGTATGAGGTAATTGGAGATACTCAGCGACGGGTACTGCCAGGTGGTGAGCAGGCTACTTTGAGAGGCATATCTTTACCAGCAACTATTACCGCTGTTCGACAGGATGATGGTCTTCTAAGAATGGCTCCCATCCAGGTTATGGAAGGCATGGTGGAAGTTTCACTAGATGAAGAAATTAGTCTTGACGACAACCAGGGTGTGCTGAGAATTCAGGAAGATGGTCAAATCTTTCTGAACTAGTTCAGAGAAATAAGTCAGACTCCTCGTCCGTTTTAACTTAGGCTTTACTCGTTTACTCGTATTGAAAACGAGTAAAGCAACGCATTCATTTGACGTTAAGGTGAGAGGGGTAATTTAAGAAGTGCCCCTCTCACTTTGCTCATGGCTTAGTGCCGGCTATCTATTGGAAAAGCATCTAGTCGCCAAATTTTTGATACCTCGTCATAAGGCTTAAAACAAATTTATGAACAAGCGTCCTAGCAACTCTATCTTGTATGCAGTTATTGCAGTCATAGCGCTGTTTGCTATTTATATTCTCGGCAATCTGCTACTTAAAGCACGTCGAGAGGTAAGAGAAGAAGGATTGAACCTACCTCATTCCTCTGAGCAGGTGTTTCAGGTGTAATCGGGGCATTCACAGGTCGTCTTAAAGCAAATCGAGTAAAGATGAGATAAAGATCCCCTATAATTAGGGGTAGAAGCAGCATTAGCAACACTTTTACGAACGACTTTTGATGCCATCTGTCTTGTTCTGATTCGTGCATATCAAGTACGTTATTAAGCTGGTCACTGCTAAGTTACGGGTTTCGTTCAAACTTTTTATTCTTTTGTTACCATCTCTTGCGAATGCGTTGGCGAAATATTTGGAGATTATTGCAAGCAACTTTTGCAGAATGGCAGCTTAAGCAATTTTCTGTTTTAGCATCGTCGTTAGCTTATTACACGATATTTTCTCTCGCTCCACTGCTGATCATTGTGATTGCACTTGTGGGAATTTTGTTTGGGGAAGAGGCTGCTCAAGGCAGAATTGTAGAGCAATTGCAGAGTGTGATTGGTCGAGAAGGGGCAGAAGTAATTGAGACGGCGATCGCCAACACTCGTCTATCCACAACTGACTGGAAGTCCTGGCAACTCTGGTTGAATCTAGGAATTTTAGTTTTTGGTGCTTCCAACGTCTTTGTACAGCTTCAGCGGGCGCTCAACCGGGTTTGGGAGGTAAAACCAGCGCCACAGTTCAATTTGGGCTATTTCGTTCGCAAGCGAGTTTTATCGTTTGCAATGGTGCTGGTCATTGCGTTTTTGCTGCTTGTGTCATTTGTATTTAGCGCTGTCTTAACAGCCGTATTTAGCTATTTGAATGATTCTGTTGTCGTCCCTAGCTTTTTCTGGCAGGTTGTGAACTTTACTATTTCATTTGGTGTAATTACGCTATTATTTGCCCTGATCTACAAGGTGCTTCCTGATGTTAGGGTTTCTTTTCGAGACACAGCCGTTGGAGCAACGGTCACTGCGGTTTTCTTTGTAATTGGTCAATTTTTGTTTGGAATAATTTTAGGACGAACAAACTTAGGCTCAGCTTATGGAGTAGCAGGTTCTTTAGTAGTTGTTATTACCTGGGTTTACTATTCTGCCCATATCCTCCTCATCGGCGCAGAATTTACCCAGGTCTATGCAAGAAGATACGGCAGGCCGATTGTTCCAAATAGCCACGCTGTCAGGATGACTCCCTATCACGAAACTGCCAAGGATTCAAACCAAAATCAGAAACGGTAGAGAAGTTTTTGCTCAAAATGGATTTTGTTATGACAGTACGAAGGTAAGTTAGAACGGAGAGTAACAGCATCGATTCCATGTAGCTTAATCAGTTTCAACTGATCTTTAGCTTTTGGTCTAAACTTTAGTTCAAGGTATAGAAGAATTGATTACTGCGATCCTATAGGTAGTTGCTCTGGTCTAACCGTTAGCTGCTGAGTGGAACCGTTGCGATTAACAGTGAGCTGTAATGGTTCTCCTAATGGCGTTGTTTCTACTTGGTCTTGTACTTGGTCAGCCGTTTCGATCGCCACATCATTTACTTGAGTGATGATGTCACCTGGTTGTAATCCAGCCTGTGCTGCTGGAGAGTTGGCAGCGATCGCCACAATCAACACCCCCTCATCCTGACTCACGGTAATCCCTATATCACTCTGGTTGATTTCCGCTTGAATCTCAGGAGTTAATTCAACCAGGCGAACGCCCAAATAGGGATGTTCTACCCGTCCTGTCTCAATCAGTTGTTCAGCAATTCGTTCTGCTTGGTCAATCGGAATGGCGAATCCTAACCCTTGTGCCCCCTGAATAATGGCTGTATTGACCCCAATCACTGCTCCTTCAGCATTCAGCAGTGGCCCGCCAGAGTTACCTGGATTAATCGCAGCATCGGTTTGAATAAAGTCAAGCCGCTTGTCTTGAATGCCAATATCTGAACCTCTGCGTCCCGTTGCGCTGATAATGCCTTGGGTGACCGTGTTGTTCAAGCCTAGGGGATTACCAATGGCGATCGCCCACTGTCCTGGCACTAGACTCTTTGAATCTCCCAGTTCAACCGTGGGTAGTGCATCGGCTTCTACTTTGATAACCGCAATATCAGTGATTGGATCAGCACCCAAAACTTCGCCTTCAAAAGAGCGACCATCTTTGAGCACAACATTGACGCTGTCTGCACCATCTACCACATGAGCATTAGTGATGATATGTCCCTCTTCACTGATAATGAATCCAGAACCAGTGCCCTGCTGCACTCGCTGTTCGGGAGGAACAAATTCACCGCCAAATTGATTTCCAAAGAAGCGCTCAATGATGGGATTATTAGAGGTGGAGGGTGTTTCTACTGTTCGTGTGGCATCAATACGGACGACGGCAGGGCCGACAGACTGCACCACTTCTGCAATAAAGTTGGGGCTAGTTAGAGTGGGGCGATCGCCGCCTAAATTAAACGGGAAGTTTTGAGCCTGAGTTGCCTCACTTTTGAAATAGCTACATCCTGCGCTGCCACTCAGGAGTAACACTGCTAAGTACAGTTTGGAGTGTTTTAGTAAATGCTGCATTTTTCCTTTGTTAAACAGGGTCAATTCTATTGAGATGTACTTCTAAACGATGCTTCATTGAGGAGACGCTGAGTTAAAACATGGTGTTAGAAATGGAACCCTAACAGGTTCCAGTAGAGTAAGAAGGGAATGAATACGATCGCTGCAAGTGTTACCAAAGATAGTGCGATCGCTCCTGAAAAGACCAATACCCTCTGTTCCAAACAGTGACGGTTACAACAGGTAAAACGAATGTCAGGGCAGCAGCAATTAAGGGCAGACAAAGGAGTGCGATCGCTACTGTAGGCACTCCATATACCAACTTCCATACACCAATCAGCCAGAAATACAAAGGCAGCCCAATCAGGAAAACTAGATTCAGCAACCCCACTATCCCGGCAATGTTTAATGCCCAATCGAAGGGTTTTTCCTTGGAGCGTTTACCTCGAATTTGCTGAATCAAGGGGCGAATTAGCCAGGCTACACAAGCCGATAGGAAAAACACGGTACAAACGCCTGCCAACCCTAGCTGAACCCAAATCGTTTCATGCCAAGGAACTCGCTCATAAGCACCAAGTTTGGGATATATAGGATTGAACGCAAAAGCAACATCTCCCTCTGTGCCTTCTCCAAAACTGGTCAGCGCATTATCACCCGCCCTCCGAAATAGCTGCGGCTCGATTGGCACTAACCGTGTTTGTCCGGGATTGCCTAGAAAAAACAGATTTGGAGTTTGAATCAGTAACGACTCATCCTCTCCAGCAGTAATCCTGATATGTTTAAATACTCCTGATATTTTTGTCATTGTATGACGAGGAAATTCCAGGTCACGGTAAACTCCCGTAAACCGATTTGGGTCAATATCAATGGAAGAACTGAGTGGAGCCGGATCTTCTGAAGCCGGAAAATAGCGATCGAAGAACTGAGTTAATAGTTTGCTGTGAATGCCACTAAATGCATTGGCTGCGACAAAAATGCCAATATTTTGATCAGGCATTAGTGTAAGGGAACTGGAATACCCTCTCAAGCTACCCAAGTGACCAATCGTGCGAATATTGTTCACTAATCTTTCCCGAAAGCTGTACCCTGTGCCAGGTAGCTTGGGATGTTGAGTAAAATGGGTTTCGTGCATTAGTCGCGTGGTTTCCGGCTGTAGGATGCGTTCATCCTGATAGCGACCGTCGAGTAGATGAGCAATCATAAAATGTGCCATGTCGGTCGCCGTTGCACTCAACGACGCTGCCGGAGCAATATTTAGATACAGGTAGGGAACTGGTTTAAATGTTCCTCCTTGCTTTTGATAACCTACCGCCAAATTGTCTGCAAGTTCGGGTGGTGGCGGTTGGAGAAACGTACTGCGCGGCATATCTAGCGGTTGCAGAATATGTTCGTCAATATATTGAGCAAAGGGCGTACCAGAAATCTTCTCGACTAGATATCCCAATAAGGCAGTACTGTGGCTAGAGTAACTGTATAGCTTTCCAGGTTGCCAGGCGATGGGGGGCATGTGGTCAGTCAGATATTTCCCTAAAGGAGTCATTTCCGCTTCGGTTTGAGCAGCAAGTCCAATGCGGCGTACTGTACTGCCGTCCGTGTGCATCATTAGACGTGCAAAAGTTACTGGCTCCGAAAAGGGATTATCCAGTTTAAAGTCGAGATACGGGCTAACATCCTCATTCACATCGAGTAGACCCTGCTCATAGAGCTGCATCGTTGCCGTGGCAGTGAACAGCTTGGAGAGAGAAGCAACGCGAAACAGAGTGCGATCGACATCAACTGGAATGTTCTCTGCTAAATTGGCATATCCATAGCCTTTAGCAAAGAAAATTTCTCCATCTTTGACAACGGAGATAACGACACCAGGGACACTGGATTTAGCAATTTCGTCCCCAATCAACTGATCAATAAAGTTTTCAAACTCTTGTGGATCATTCAAAACCACCTTTTCAGAAGTAGGAGAAACGGACGATCGCTCCTGATCAAATCCAGGGAGATGATCCGTCACAACGGGAAGCTGAGGTGCTTTTTGCGCTGAACCTGGTGTTGCGGCTAAAAGCAAAACCAGAACCAATCCCATCAAACTGCTAAGGATACGTTTGAGCGATCGCTTAAATAGCCTTCTCCGCCAGGGGCGGCAGATTTGTGCTCTTACCATAAGTCGTCAAACCTGGACTATTCGAACCTAAAGTTGTTGCTATTAAAATCCGAAATTGGAGTTCTTGAAAAGTTATTTGACTGGAGTGCTTGACCGTTGAAGTAGTCAAACACTCCAATACAGATTGTGACCGTTTTACCTGAATGTAAATTCTACGGGTGTCTTAACAGTGCTCTTTTCACCTGTTTTATTCAGCTGAAGGATAAACTTCGTCAGCGACCAATACAGGCTCCTGCGTGTATTCTGCCTCAATCTGGTTTCGTACATTCAGATCCCAGGTCAGATCATAATCTCGCTCGAAATCTGCTGTTACATACGGACGTAGAGTGCCTGTTATCACCACATTTTCTCCTTCCTCAAGAGTTGGACTGGGTGCAACCCCTACGACTAGTACATTTTCTCCACCAAACAACTGTTCCTCTTGAATGGTAAATGTATTCGGTGCGAGCTGTTCTCCGACTTCACCTTCAACCGCAATTACTTGACCATAGTACGCTTCTGGGTTTTCACTCACCTCTTCTGGATCAGGAGCAAAAGCAATGGATTGAGCCACGATTGCGGGTCTGTCTTCATAGTCTACGTAGAGGTCGGGGTCTAAATCTAGTCCATAGTCCCGCTCAAAGTCAGCGATTACCAATTGACGAACTTCACCAGTTACCTGAACCTCATCGGTAATTTCGCCCTCCGGCAGTAGGAAAGGAGTACCGGAAGCGTTGAAGACGATAACTTCTTCACCACCGAACAACTGGTCGTCCTGGAGAACGAAGGCAACTTCACCGATTGGGTTTTCAGCTTCACCTCTTACAGAAACCGTCTGTCCCAGATATTCTTCTACGTTACCTGTGAGTTCTCCGACTTGAACGTTTGCTTCTTCCGCTACTTCAACGGACTCTTCTGGGGAAACGTTTGTTGTCACACCGGTTGGGCCTTCGGTCGTTGCTTCTGGCTGGGTGCAAGCAGGGAGAATAAGTGCTGTTAAAGCGAGAGCGATCGCCCCTGCATAAAGCTTTCGACCTGCAAAATAGCGTTCTAAGTGAGATTGATTCGGTACTTTCATTTTCGTTACCTCTAAATTACTACGATCAGAACCCACATCTTTATCTGAAGCAGTGCTCAGCCGTTGATCTCTAAATTGACAACACGAATGCAGTTTGATGCAAGATGTGAATACTGAAGTTACATTCCGGTTTTGCTACTTCTCAAAAGCTCTTGACCAGCTTGTGGAATGTCACAATATGTTCAATGGTAATTTCTATAAAAGCTATTTACATCTCCCTTAAAGCACACAGATGACTTCCCTCCAAGTACTGAAAAGCTGAATTCACAGCAATTTTTCATCCTGATTTCATTTATGTGCAGTAAATTGTTATGGCAAAGTAAGATGATTAAAACCGCGCTTCATATTCTAATAGAACTCGACTTTCTCCAGATAAGTTAGTTGAGCCGCGCAGACGAAGCTGATCGCTGATGCGATAAAGCAGGTTGTAACGAGTTGGATCATCCGTTGCAATTACCTGTGACAGTGAAACTGAGAAGTCATCGGTGATGTCAACGCCTGCCTCTACCGCTAATCCCAACACTGAAACATCCGACTCCGGGTCGGTCACAATGGTTGGAGACAAGCGCAATTCACTTAAACCCAATGCTTCTCCAATATCATTAATATTTCCTTGCAGATTGGAGAACAAAGCGGAGCCTGCTAGATTCGCTAGCCCCAATGTTGTATCGGCTTGTCCTAATGTATTGATAAAGGAATGATAGAAACAGCTTTGTAAAAGTATTTCTATTCCTTTAATATGTAGATACCTGACGAAACCACCAAAATCTTAATGGCTACCATTGTAGCTATCTGAGCAGTTGATGCCTTGAGAGCTACTCAACCTACCCTTATTCATCACAAGATGCAATTAGCTGATTGAGACAGCAATCTATTGGTAGCATTCAGTCTATCCCATCGGTACTTAGCTTATTTGTTTTGGTGGTGTTTTTGATCGTGCTGTTACTTCTAGAAGCCAAGCAATATTGGAAAAGGGCAACTCGTTCTTTTCCATTTCCGTGGGGCGATCGCCTGATTGATTCTGGGAAGTAGATACTGATTAATTGTTGTCTTTCACAAGAAAGTGAAATCAAGGTGAATTTTCTGGTGGAACTTAGGGTGGAAAAGTTTATTCACCCTTGGCAAGATGAGAAAGACAACTCAAATTTATATAAATGATATAAGCCCATAGTTCGTTCACCTCTTGACACTGCTTTGACAGAGCTTTATCACAAACTCTCTTTATCGAGACTGTTTTCTGTTGATTGAGAAGAAAAAAGTTACGAGGCGATTTGAAGCAAACCAAGTAGATGACTCAGATTAAATTGCAATGTGAGCATCTAACCCGCAAGCAAAGTATTCACAGTGTAAGTATCTACAATCTAGTTACATCTACTTACATAGATTGATAGTTCTTGCCTTTAATCGTAAAAATGAAGACTCTTTAGTTTTTAAGAACTGTAGGGTAGGTATAACAAACGACTACTCCAGGAGACGAATACTAAAAGTTTTTTGCCGAACATTGAATTGGGAGATGTGTTTTATGCTGCATCAAAATTATGTTGTCCTTAAAAAGGTAGGAGTAGGGATAGGAGGAATAGTTCTAGCAGCTTCCTTACTTTCGAGTTGTAGCGCTTTGAGTCCTAATGATGAAATTCAGGAAGGACAAACAAACGTTACTACAGAAGATATTTCATCAGATGTGTCTAGTCTCATTGGACAACAAGTAACCATCAGAAGCCTGGTAGGAGAAACAGTTGGTGAGAGCAGTTTCTTTGTTGAACCCGAAAATGGCGAGTCCATTTTAGTGCTAAATACAACCGGTGCTCCCTTTGAGTTTCCGACGGCAGGTGTGCCTATTCAAGTGACGGGAGAAGTCCAGTCTTTTGTGGCGGCTGACATTGAGGATGAATATGGGCTGGATCTAGACGAAGGAGTATATGCAGAATATGAGGGACAACCTGCTATTGTTGCTCAATCTCTAGCGTTTGCTCCCAATCCTGAAGACCTCTATGAAAAGTATTCTACCTATCTCAATCAGCAAATTGCTGTAGAGGGAGATGTTCGCCTACTTGACACCACTGATGGAGCATTCGCTTTATTTGAGGAAGGCTGGGTAGATGACATTGGAATACTGGTGGTTGGCATCGACCGCAATGTTGCAGGCGGACCAGTTGACGCAATCCAGGAAGGAGAAAATGTTGTAGTAACTGGTGTAGCGCGTCAGCCTAGTGCTGAGCTGCTCCAGGAGTACAACTTGGATTGGGACGATAACGAGATTCAGGAATTTCTGTCCAGATACACCGAAAGACCAATCATCGTAGCGGATGGTGTTTATCCCTCTGCGGTTGACCCTGCCCCTGGCAGCTAAGCTTCACGGTCAATTCCTGGCGCATTGCAGAGGAAGAAAAAAGGTTCAAGATAGAACCTCGATTGAATTGTTGTTGAGTTCAAAAGAAAAAAAATGATTAATACAAGCAGAACTGTAAATACAGGCTACTACAAGCGTGCTGTAGGAGTATTCAAAAGGCGGGAAGATGTGGAAGATGCGCTTCGTGCGCTCAAAAGCGTTAACTATGACATGAACAGGGTTTCCCTCATCGCTCGGCACGTCGAGGATGTTAAAGGCGCTGAAGAGGTGACAGACAATCAAGGTAATGAGGCAAGTGAAGGTGCTGGTGTTGGTGCTACAACGGGTACCGTTTTAGGTGGCCTTACCGGCTTCTTGATTGGGGTTGGAGTGTTGGCAATTCCTGGCGTTGGTCCAATTTTGGCAGCAGGAGTAGAAATTTCTGCTCTAGGCTCTACTTTAGCTGGAGCGGGAATTGGTGCAGCAACGGGCGGCATTATTGGAGCTTTGGTTGGAATGGGCATTCCTGAAGAGAGAGCCAAGGCATACAATGAGCGCGTTAAAGCAGGTGAATATCTGCTGATGGTCAGCGGTACTGAAGATGACCTGCGTCGGGTCGAATCTATGCTGCGCGATCGCCACATCGAAGAGTTTGGCATTTACGATGCTCCTGACATGGCAAACACCGAAACAACTACGAGTCATCCAGTAGTTCAGCCTGAGCCACAAAGTGGACGAGTTGCAACAAAAGGAGTTGTAACTGACACTCGTGACATTAATAACGACGGTGAACCCGAAGTAGTTGTCGTTGACAAGCGAAACGCTGTTAATCAGCGCAACCAAACTCGATAAGTAACCCGCTAATTCTCATTCACTTACTTAAAGATGATTTTGGGCATGGAGACAATGTTTTCGCGCTCAAAGTCATCTTTTCTTACACTAATTTAGACAGCAAAAGCGACAGCTGGGCTAAGCTTACTGAGCGAACTAGTACTACAACACTTTAGATAGCGTTTTGAAAAATTTTTGCGACAGTACCTTGCTGGCTGCCTTGAGAACGTTCTTTGGGGTTTAGGATTACCGATTTTAGTGGTCACACAAATCTGGCTCAAAGAAGTGTGAGTGAAGGATATTTTAGACCTATGGACAGTTCCTCAAGAAATAAATTCAAGCTAATCTGTACCACGTGAGCGTTAGCTTTTCACCCCTAGTTAAAGCACTGCCTCAGATGAATACCTTAGTGCCTTAACACTTCAAAACGAAATCGGCATATCTAGATACGATTGCCTTAGCAGCTTTGGATCAGCTTACTTTAACAGATTAATTTGATGGAAGATGCCTTACCAATTACAGTTCTCATTAGCACGACCGTAATGGTTGGTATCGGTGCTCAGGTTTTAGCTAGCTGGCTTCAGATCCCCAGTGTTGTGTTGTTGCTGCTATTTGGTGTCATCCTAGGTCCCAGTGGCTCAGGGTTGCTGGAGCCGTCGCTTCTGGGTAGCGGCTTAGAAGTTATTGTTTCTCTAGCGATCGCCTTGGTTCTATTTGAGGGAGGACTGAACCTACAGGTTCGCAATCTGAGCAGTGTCTCGATTAGCCTTCGCAATCTGGTTACAGTCGGGGTGCTGATTACACTCTTAGGAGGGGCGATCGCTGCCCACGCGTTGAATCAGTTTCCTTGGGCGATCGCCTTTCTCTACGCCTCATTGGTGATAGTAACGGGTCCAACAGTTGTGACTCCCTTACTGAAACTCATTGGGGTTGAACAGCGAGTCGCCACCCTTCTAGAAGGCGAGGGTATTTTGATTGATCCGCTGGGGGCAATCGTGGCGGTGATTACTCTCACGGTTGTGTTAAGTCGGCATGAGGTGCCCTTAGTTCTGGTTGGAACAGCAATACCCTTGCTGCTGCTGAAAGGATTAGGGCTAAGGCTAGGGATTGGCACCGCGATTGGACTGATTGGGGGTAGCTTACTCAGCTTGTTGCTGAGACGATCTAAATCTTTGCCGCAAGAATTGAAGAATCTAGTCGTACTTGCGGCAGTGTGGGGAGCTTTCAGTCTGGCACAAGCGCTGCGAAGCGAATCAGGACTACTAGTTGCTGTGATAATGGGTATGGTCTTGCGGGCGTCTGCAATTCCCGAAGAACGTTTGATTCGGCAGTTTAATGAGCAGTTGGGGATTCTAGCAAATTCGGTGCTGTTTATTTTACTGGCGGCTGATTTGTCAATCGCTAGTATCCTTGATTTAGGTTGGGGAGCTGTCCTGACGGTGCTGACACTGATGCTCATTGTGCGCCCTATCAACATTCTGCTATCAACCTGGAATCGGAGCTTTAGCTGGAAACAGCAGTTCTTTTTGTCCTGGCTTGCTCCCCGTGGCATTGTCGCTGCATCAATGGCATCCTTATTTTCACTTTCCCTTACAAAAGCAGGCATCGCAGGGGGTGAGGCAATGAAAGCGCTCGTTTTTCTCACCATCCTGATGACAGTATTGATTCAAGGACTTACAGCAGGCTGGGTTGCTCGCTGTCTAGGGTTACAGACAACGCAGGTCAGAACCGCTATTGTGGGGAATACTCAGTTGAGTCAATTGCTAGCCCGACTGCTTCAACAGAAAGGAGAAACAGTGGCGTTGATTGACCTCAACGCTAGTGATGCTAATCCAGTTCAGCTAGATGACATTCCTATAATCAGCAAATACTTAGATCTGGAGGAACTAGAATCAGAAGGGATCGCATCATTGAGCACTTTCTTGACGCTGACTAACAATCCAGAACTAAACGGCATCTTGGCGCAACGGGCTTTAGAATTATTCTCTCCTGACCGAGTAGCCACTTTATCTCAACCCCTGCTGAATTGTGGAGATCGTCCCAGTTTTGCTACAACGGGCATCAAGGTTGCTTTTGCAGCTCAAGTTTCTCTTGATCGGTGGAATCAGTCTCTCGCCAAGAATGATGTGGAGCTGGTCGAGGTGGTATTGCAGTCAGAGGAATTTGCCGCACAGCAAGCTGAATTACAAGCCTGCATCGCGGCAGGTGATTTGCTGCCGCTTTTACTGAATCGAGTAGATCAGTTACAAGTTATGCTCGCTAATGAACCTTGGCATATGGGCGATCGCATCACCTTTTTGCTAGATAAAGCCTCATTTTCCAAAATACCGACATTGAACCAGAGCCACTCGACTCTCTTGCCTTTACCGGATCAAGCACTCTCAGAGCCAGTTTTGCGGTCTGTTGTAAAGATCTTTCAAAACACTATCTAAAGTGTTGTAGTACGTGTATTTCAGCTCTACTCATAGTGCTTCCAAAATTTTTTGCGACAGTACCAACGATTCTTATCCTTATCACCCCTTTAACCTGCGATTCCAAAGATTTCTTCGATAAACTTGGCTTGAGAGACACTGTCCCCTTGACCTATCCCGGTCACTTGTCCTTTTCGGGTCATATTCATTGCCTCAATCCCTCGCAGAGTTCTTCTTGCCGTGTGGAAGGATTGAAATCCCATCATTGGTTCTGTGATCCGCTTGATGTTTCGGTGGTCCTGCTCGATGAGGTTGTTCAAATACTTGCTCTGCCGCAATTGGGTCTCAGTCTTCAACGTTTGGTCTTCCTTCAATTTATCCATTGCCACGGGATAAGCGGCATTCTTATCGACGGTGATCACTCGTGGAACTTGAGTGTGCTTCGCGCTCAATACTTTGCGGAAAAAGCGTGCTGCTGCCTTCCCATCGCGTTTCGCGCTCAATCGGAAGTCCAGCGTGTTGCCCTCGGAGTCCACCGCCCGATATAGGTATTCCCACTCCCCTTTGATTTCGATATACGTTTTGTCCACCCGCCACGAATCGTTCGTCGGTTTCAAACGAGGGCGAATTCGTTATTCGTTTATCCAATTCTGGAGCATATTTCAAAACCCAGCGGTTGATTGTGGAGTGGTCCACCTCGACTCCGCGCTCTGCCATCATCTCCTCCAAATCTCGATACGACACTGCATAGCGACAGTACCAGCGCACATTCAACAGGATGATTTCGGGAAGAAAGTGTCGCCACTTAAAGAGATCGGAAGCTGCCATCGGGTTCAAGCCAAAGAAAAACTGGCTCTCCGATGATATGCTTAGTTCCTATTTTTGCGACGGAACCGCTCGGCTGCAAGTCCAGGGATAACCCAACCAATAAATTACCCCACCAACCAAAAACAACGCCACAAACGGCAAAGCAATCATCATTAACTTTTCGGCAGGTGTTGCTTTGCGCCAAATCTCCTGAGCTTCCTGCATGTCCTGGGCTGGGGTTTGAGATGCCATATTAAATCCTCAAAATGCAGCCTCATCTTGGCACTGCATACCCACAGCCGAGATCAGAGAAATCGCTAATTATTGTTGGCGATCGGGCGTGAACCATCCGACTATTGAAGTTCCTGCTTCCTTCTCAATCAGCCCTCCAATACCATCTCGACCATACGGAGGATTGATATTAATTAAGATGAATTTGCCTGGTCTGCGGTTAAAGGTTAGCTCTGCTTCCATCTCCTCAGCAATGACAGACGGTAAAATCATCGGCTCAACGCAATAGCCTTTGAGGGCGATCGAATCTGCTTCAGTTCTCGGGTCGTTTTGCAAGGTTCTCACCACGTCCGGCTTGGTCGGGACTTTGAGAAATGCATCCACCTTCCGAGGCTTAAAAACGGGTGCAGGCACATTGCCGAAGGCATCTGGTTCGGTGTCCTCAGTCAGAACTTGAAAAAACAAAGTTGCGTTTTCAAGTCCTAAAAATTCGCTACGCATGGCTCACCTCTGTCTTGCTGCAACAGATTTCCCACACTCGTTCGCTTGGTTCAAGAAGAGGCATCGCTATACTCCGACCGCTGCAACTTCTTCAACTTCAAAAAACTCTGACTTGAGAATGAGTGTTTTAGGGATGGCGATCGCATACTGCCACTGATCCTTCTCAACAGCCCTATCCCAGCTCAGCTTGAGAGTCAGGTCATCTTCACTCACAACCACTCCAGCCGTGCAAATTACTCTGGTGTCAGGAATATCAGCAGCTTTCACCTGCCCAGGGTGAGCATGGGCAACATTGCGCCAAAACACAACAGCAGTTCTCAGGGGTCAGACTCCTTGGAGAAGTGGCGATACTCCCTCAATTATCCTTCCTCTACTGGAGAGTGAGAATAAGGTCAATGATGATGAAAACCAGGCTGAGAGTGTTCACTAGAATTAGGTAGGCGATCGGTGGCACGAATCGCCCATCTCATCCAAATACGTCTCCAACCCATCCACTCCTTCCTGAACTGCTGGTAATTCCTGAACCAAAAGATTCAGTTTCCCCGGTACTTCAGTTGCTAGTTGCTCTAATGAAGCGGTTGCATCACTCATGAGCTAAATCTTCCTGATCTGACAGAAACCTTCTACAAAGCAGTTTGAAGATTGTCCAACTAACGAAGACATTATTGATAGCATTACATGTCTTGTCTACTGTCAATAATAATAATCATTAACTGCTACTTCATAACCATCTGGTGCTGGTTGTCCACCTTCTCCCTGTTCTTTAGCCGCTAAACCATGTCCACACACGGGAGTATTCGTGTCGTTATTCCAAACAGGTTCTCCGTTCTTATCAAGAACAATAAGTTCTCCATTATCAAGTGCCTGTCTAACCAAATCGGCTAATTCCTCTGGGCTTGCATCAGGATTATCGGTAGCAATCCTCCGTCCTACCTCGTTGTTATGCAAATCCATTGCCTCTGAAGCAGCCCAATTATTTGGCGTTGCTTCATGGGCAGTAGCATAGTCGGCTGCCCAAGGTTCTCCAAAGTCTTTGGTTAACAAACTATTCCAATAAGTATGACGAAAGGCATCACGATGTCCATCGGTGCTTAGCCATCTATTTCGATCTTCGCTGCGTATATGGTCAGGGTTACTGCTCGGGTCGGGAAACCGCTCGATCGCCTCATTGTTAGCCTGTTTATAGATGGTATAAAAGTTTTCTATCTGAGGTCCCCCAATAGAGTGGAGACTGTCGAGCAAAAGGTACTCTAGCATTGTTCGTTCCGGTACTGTTACTTTCCATCCAAAAAATTTTGTCTCCCTGGCCGCCTCCACCTGATAGCGAGGATCTTTAAGAATATCTTTGGGATTCTTAAGGCTATCCCTGGCTTCTTGAAATTGGGTTTTGCTTTCCTGTTGCCCGTTCTTTGCCGCTTCAATACGAGCCACCAACTCATCTACCAGTCCCATGATTTACACCTCACTAACATGCAGAAACTTGATGCAAAAACTAATCTTTCGTCTTCAATGACCTTTCATAAGATATCCCTCTTTCATCACTCTAGGCGGAGGAAAATCGATGAGGCACAGGATGAGGAAGCCATCCTGAGAACTGGTTAATGCACTGGATTAATCTCACAAAGCCAGAGTGTAAACCAG
>NZ_JACJPC010000004.1:0-2698 GCF_014695875.1 Leptolyngbya sp. FACHB-541
CAGCAGGTGAAAGAGAGACTTGATGCTTTAACACCAGAAGTAATCTTCTCGATTGTAGGGCGACGGTCTATTTTAGATGCCTTATCTGTAGCTGAACTTTAGAGAATTGGTATTAGTTATTGCGTCTGGCTGTATTACACCTTTCCTTTGAGCTACCGAGATATCGAGGAAATGATGCTGTATCGGGGCATTGAGGTAACCTACGAAACGATTCGGGAATGGTGCCAGAAGTTTGGGCAGCAATACGCGAATCAGGTGCGGCGCAAGCGTTCTTACGTCACCGACAAATGGCACCTCGATGAGATGGTGGTGACGGTCAAAAAACAGCAATATTATCTGTGGCGGGCAGTGGATAGTGAGGGAAACGTGCTGGAGGTCTTACTGCAACGTCATCGGGACACAGAGGCAGCGAAGCGGTTCTTCCGCAAGCTGCTGAAGAAACAGGGCTTTGTGCCACGGGTAATGGTGAGCGACAAGCTGAAGAGTTACGAAGCGGCGAACAAACAGGTGATGCCGAGTGTAGAGCATCGACAGCACAAGAGATTGAACAATCGAGCCGAGAACTCGCATCAACCGACCCGAGTGCGGGAGCGACGAATGCGACGCTTCAAATCTCCAGGACAAGCGCAACGATTTCTTTCTACTTTTGACCCGATTCGCGCACACTTTCATCCCAAACAACACGAACTGAGTGCGAAACGATATCGAGAACAACTGCGCCAACGCTTTGACGATTGGTGGGAAATCACCTGTGTGAAAGAGGCTGCGTAAACTTGAGCGAGACTGACGATTAGGGGAATTACGTGCTTAATCTTAAATATTCCCGGTTAAGTTGATAGTGCCCCCTCCGGGTATCTCGAAGAGCACGCCAAACTCAATAGCGAAGCGATTGAGGGCAGGTTTCCAGTCACGAATGGGCATCGTCCACTTTTTAGCAACGTTCTGAATTGCGAGATAGACCACTTTTAGGGCGGATTCATCGGTTGGAAAAGCTCGGTGGTTTTTAATCACCTTCCTGAGAGTCATATTCATCGATTCAATAGCATTGGTGGTGTAGATGGCTTTACGAATCTCAGGTGGGAAAGCAAAGAAGGGAATAATCCTTTGCCAGTGATTGAGCCAGGACTTGCTAATCGTCGGATATTGCTTGTCCCACTTTTCGGCAAACTCGACTAAGCGCTGCTCTGCTTGGGTTTCAGTGCTGGCGGTGTAGATCAGCTTGAGGTCTGCTGCAACCGCCTTACGGTCTTTGTAGGACATGTAGCTCAGCGAATTCCGAACCATGTGGACAATGCATAACTGCACCTGGGTTTTAGGAAAGACCGCTTCAATGGCATCAGGAAAGCCTGTGAGACCATCACAGCAGGCGATGAAGATGTCCCGAAGTCCTCTATTTTGCAGTTCTGTCAGTACCTGCAGCCAAAACTTGGCAGACTCGTTCTGGGTCATCCACATTCCCAAGAGTTCTTTGGTGCCCGACAAGTTGACACCTAGTGCCAGGTGAATCGCTTTGTTGATGACCCGCCCGTCTTGTCTCACTTTGACCACGATGGCATCAAAATAAACGATGGGATAAACCGGGTCAACGGCGCGATTTTGCCAGATTTTACGCTCTGCTTCAACCGCATCGGTGACGTTAGAGATCAGCCCTGCTGAGACTTCAACGCCATACAGGTCTTGCAGTTGAGCTTGGATATCACGGGTACTCATGCCTCGGGCATAGAGGGACAAGATCTTGTCGTCAAAGCCGTCGAAGCGGATCTGTCCCTTCTTGACGATGATGGGCTCAAACTCACTGTTGCGGTCGCGGGGAACACTGATTTGAGCCTCCCCGAACTCACCTTTAATGGTCTTCTGGCTGTGTCCGTTGCGACGGTTACGGACTGGCTTGTCTTCGCGTTCAGGCTCCACCTGTTGCTCTTCCAGATAGGTTTTCATTTCCGCATTCAAACAGCGTTCCACCAAAGCAGCCGTGAGCTGCTTGAGAATCCCTCCGCTCCCCAGCAGGTCTTCAGGATTCTCATAGCCTTTGAGCAATTCATCGAGGAGTTCAGGTCGAAAAGTCATAGTACGAGTGTCTTAGGTCTAGTAGTTCATTAGATCTCATTTCTGACCTTTGACACAATCTAATTTACAGTCCCTCGACCCGATTAGCCCGTGCCTATTCTCCAATCATTTTATTTCTAGATTCTGGGAAGGGGGTCGTGAACTACTACAGGAATTCAGTGCTGCACTTCTAAGCAGCCTTTGCACTCAAGGTTGTAGGATTGGTGTTACTTGTCCTGTAATCATTTGCCACTTTCCATCTCGTTTGATGTAAACATGCAAGTCCCTGACTTGTTTCTGCCCACGCTCTTTCATATTCAGCATCATACGGAAATTCACTACTGCAACCGTGTCAGAATACCAATGCACCTGAACCTCGTCGGTTGTGTATGATTCAACCTCAGCGTGTCTGACATTTTCTAATTCCATCTGCTTGTTTGCAACCCGACCATCTGGAAAGACAGCTAAGAAGTCGTCTGGTAGATCGCGTTCAATCACTGACACATCACGATGCAGAAAAGCGTCAAGGAAGCGTCTATCCCTCTTTCATCACTCTAGGCGGAGGAAAATCGATGAGGCACAGGATGAGGAAGCCATCCTGAGAACTGGTTAATGCACTGGATTAATCTCACAAAGCCAGAGTGTAAACCAG
>NZ_JACJPC010000040.1:0-11173 GCF_014695875.1 Leptolyngbya sp. FACHB-541
AAGGGGACAGTGTGTCTCAAGCCAAGTTTATTGAAGCAATCTTTGAAATTGCTGCTTAAGGGAATGAAAACGATACCGATCGTTTGTCCCTAATCAGTTTTTGCGACACAACCGCACAACATTCCTCTGCTTTCCCAAATCAGCAAGCGGACGATCAATCATGGTTTGTCGCCCTTCGGCGGTTGCGACTACCGCGTGTGGGCGGCGCAGATATTCGTCTAGAGAAAACCGCTTGCCCTTAAATTTGGTGTCTGTACTCATCAAGCACACGAAGTTCTCCTGGTACAGCACTTCTACCTTCAATTCTTTGGGCAGGGTTGGCACGCTGCCGACGCCCAGCGCCACGTCGCAGCGACCCATTTCCACATCACGATAACTGTCTTGTGTCCAGCCAACGACTTCAACGCGAACGCCGGGAGCAGATTGGCGACAGAGCCGCACCGTGCCACTGACAATAATGGCGGCTGCATAGTCAGTGCCTGCAACTCGGAAACATTGTTGTGAGGTGGAGGGATCAAAGTCATTACTCCCAATCACTGCATTTAAGCGAGGCAGGAGAACTTCCAGCTCTTGCAGCAGGCGATCGCCGCGCGGTGTTCGCTCGTACCCGACGCCGCTACGAATGAGCAGGTCATCGCCAAGTGCCGATCGCAGCCGACCCAGTACGCGACTCATTGCTGGCTGGCTGAGCGAGGCTCGAGCGGCTGCTCGAGTGATGTGCTTCTCCTCCAGGATGGCTTGCAAAGCCAGAAGTTGATTGAGGTCGATGCGCGCGAGATTGGGGAACTGTTGAGTCATAGTTTCATACTATATCACTACTGATATAGCAGACATCTTCAATATGCATTGGACACATTATGTTCTGTGTGTAATGATCGATATAGTTTCATTCGTGTTTGTTATCAACTGAGACTTCTATGCATTCGTTAGTGATGATCAAACTTCAGCACTGACAGTGGCGCAAAAACAGTCACTTGAAACGTTTTACTAAGCATTCAGCGATAAAACCCCCAGCCTTTCCAACAAAGCCGTGCCTCCAGATCGGCAAGATATTTCGCGCCCGATCAAGCTTCTGGTCCTGAGGGTATGAAGCCGCTAATGCCAGTGTTTTTTACGGTAATGAGTAATGACTAACAGCAACCTGGAAGATGATGCAACACCCAATAACAATTATTCCTGTCCAGCAATTAGGCGAAATATTTCCCGTCGGTCTGCGCTTGGATTGTTAGGATTTGGTGCCGCCGCCGCTGCCTTAACACCTACTCTTTTGAAGACGGCACAGGCACAGAATCAAACTCAAACTCAACCGTCGCAACCTGCTCCAAATCAACCCTCGCAGATCATCACGAGAGAGATCCCGCGCACAAAGGAGAAACTGCCTGCAATCGGGCTGGGAACGTTCATGACCTTTGATGCTTTGTCTGATCAGCCCCGCGATCATCTTCAACAAGTGATGCGCCGCTTTTGGGATGCAGGCGGGCGAGTGGTCGATACCTCACTGCTCTATGGGATGTCGGAAGTGAACGTGGGCGAATTTGCCAGAACCCTCGGCTTGACCAATAATTTGTTTATTACTAACAAAACCTGGGCAACTGGAGAGTATCTGGGCGATCCCAGCCAAGCGCAACGTCAGTTTGAACAATCACTGACACGATTGTCTCGCGATCGCATTGATGTGTTGCAAGTTCACAGCTTGGTGAATGTAGACGCAATTTTACCCCTGCTAAAGGCATGGAAAGAAGAAGGTAGAATTCGTTACGTGGGCGTTACCCATCATGATCCGTTGTATTTTGCTGCGCTTGAGAGGTGGATCGAGAATGGCGACCTGGACTTTGTTCAACTTCGCTACTCAATCCGTCAGCGTGGAGTTGAAGACAGAATTCTTCCTGCGGCGGCGGCACGAGGAACAGCAGTCTTAGCCAACATGCCCTTTGAGAAAGCCCGTCTCTTTGAATTGGTAGAGGGGCAACCACTACCCGATTTTGCCAGCGATTTTGGCTGCGAAAACTGGGCCCAGTTTTTTCTCAAGTATGTGATTTCTCACCCGGCTCTAACCTGCGCAATTCCCGCGACCACGAACCCAGACCACGTTGTTGAAAACATGGGTGCATTAAGGGGATCGTTACCCGATGATTCCATGCGTATCCGGATGGTGGAACACATGGAAAGCCTTCCTGGTTTTGACAATCTTCTCCAAACGCCCTGGTATCCTGGCAAGAATTTTAATGGGTTGGTTCGTCTGCCAAATCCACGTCCAATTGGTTGAGATGGAGTATGTATTGGAATGCAGACTACGAACGTATCCAAGCCTAGAAGCCTCAATCTGGGTAAGGGCAAGGGGAAGTCTGAAAGGGTTAAGGTAACTGAACCGTTGTTTGAAGCTTCATCATTTGTGCCGGTCAGGGAAATGGGGCTGAGACACTGAGGCCAAAAGGTGAGTGGGTGGCTTAACAGCTTGCTACTCCGTTAAGTGACAGATCATAGTCCCATCGGAGTGAAGACGGAACCCGACCCGGACCCATCTCAAACACTTGGAACTACAGAAACCCAATGGATTCTCTGGTCTTGAGGTCAGAGTAGGCAAGCCGTAAGGAATGCACAACTATCCAGTGGGTAAAGGATGCTGGAGGAAGCGAAAGCTCCTGGTAATGTGGGAGATAGGGGTTCAAACTTTGCACCGCATTGAAAGACGGCAGACTTCTAGCAGGTCATCGACGATAAATCGAAGTAAAGGAACTGAATCGCCTGTGAAAGATACAAAGCTCAATGAATTTTAGCGAGGCAACGACAAAGATTCAGGTCTTTCAGTGCGTTAAGCAATGTTTCGCCAACAGTATCAGCATAGCTGCAAAAAGCGCTACGCGATCGCTCAAAGTCTTGAGCTGTAAGCAATTCAGTTAAAAACCCTGAAAAATTGCGACTTGCCCGTAAACGATAATTGCACTTATCTCTATCGGGCTATTGTCAGAATAATAGCGGAATGGGGAAGAATTTATGGGGCGATCGCCGATAATTAGAGCAGTTTTGTAGTTATCACTGATGAGGCGATCGCTGAATCAAAAATGTTGGGCGTGCAGTCTGCTAACACCGAATATTATCGTCAGGGTCACGGCGCAATCAGAACACAAGAAAGGGCAAAACCACTGGACATCGAATTATTCGATTGCCTTTGGCAACAGCGAAGTTCCCGCATTGCTGACAAGATTGGCAACGAGATTTTGGGGTCGCCTGGGACCTTCCCCCCGCTGCCACAGAAATGTAATCATTGGAAAACCTTCAAAAATCCACTCAGAAGCTTAATTTTCTGGATTTTGGCAAGCGATATACTTTGGGAGATGGCTGACAGTCCTTCGTCGGAGGGAGTTTAATGATCCATCTCGATCAATTAATTGCCACGTTGATGCAGGTGGCAATCGAAAATGCAGGAGCCGAAACTGGCACTCTGGTTCTCCTGGAAGAGGATCAACTCACTGTGATGGCTCAATGCAGCGGAAGTAGACAGTGTGACCTAGAAAAGCTTGCTGTTGCCGACTGTGCAACGATTCCTGTCTCCGTTATTCGCTTGGTAGAACGCACTCAAGACACTTTGGTGTTTGATGATGCAGTCAGCGAATCGTCTTTTTCAACTGATCCTTACATTCAAAAGCAACAGACGCGATCGCTCCTCTGTCTACCCATTCTCAATCAAAGCCAGTTGATCGGCATCCTTTATTTGGAGAACAATCTCAGTACCGGAGTGTTTACTAGCGATCGCCTACAAGTCCTGAAACTGTTGATGGCTCAGGCGGCAATTTCACTGAAAAATGCTCGGTTGTATGAACAGTTAGCAGACTATACCAAAACATTGGAAAGGAAGGTAGAAGCGCAAACTCAAGCCTTGCAGCAGGAGATTGCAGAACGTCGACAAACCGAAGCCGCATTGAGACAAAGTGAAGCAAATTATCGCAACCTGTTGCAAACCGCGAATTCAGTCATCATTCGCTATGATCCGCAAGGACGGATTCATTACATCAACGATTATGGAGTGAAATTATTGGGCTATGAAGAACATGAAATTGTAGGGCGAACCGTATTTGAAACCATCATTCCAGACATCGAAACCTCTGGACGCGATGTCAAACCATTGGTTCACGATTTACTTCGTAATCCTCAACTGTACCCACAAGGCGAGGGGGAAAACCTGTGTCGAGACGGTCGGCGAGTTTGGATGGTCTGGTCGAATCAAGCCATCTTCAATGACCAGGGAGAGGTCGTTGAAATCTTATCGGTGGGCAACGACACCACCCAGCGTAGACAAGCAGAAGAGGCATTACAACGCAGTGAAGCCAAGTTCCGAGCTATCTTTGAAAACTCGCAGGTCGGCATCTTCCGCACCCGCCTCTCGGATGGATTAATTCTCAATGCCAATCAACGCTATGCCAATCTGTTGGGCTTTGATTCACCAGAGGAGATCATTGGGGTGGAACACAGCATCGGCTATTTTGTAAATCCCAGCGATCGCCAACAAGCCATTGAGATGCTGAAGCGGGATGGGGAAGTGCGAAGCTTTGAAGTACAACTGCGAAAACAAGATGGGACAGTATTTTGGGGGCTTTCCTCTGCTTATCTGAATGCAGACGATGACTACATCGAAGGGGTGGTTGCGGATATTAGCGATCGCAAACAAGCAGAAGCCGCTCTACAAACGAGTGAAGAACGATTACGCTTAGCATTAACCGCTTCAAATCAAGGACTCTACGATATCGATTTAAAAACTGAAGAAAGAATTGTTAACCCAGAATACGCTTTAATGCTGGGCTACAATCCAGCAACATTCCACGAAACCATTTCTGAATGGATTGCTCGTTTGCATCCTGATGACAGAGAATCAGTTGTCGCAACCTACCGTGCTTACATTGCTGAAGAAATCCCCAACTTTCAAGTAGAGTATCGCCAGCGTACCCAGGATGGTCAGTGGAAATGGACTCTTTCTGTCGGCAAAATTGTGACCTGGAATGAATCCGGTGAACCCATCCGAGCGTTGGGAGTTGTTACGGATATCGACGATCGCAAACAAGCAGAAGCGGTGTTGCGCCAGTCCGAGGCTCAGTTTCGAGAACAGGCAATCCTCTCCGCTTTTCGTGCTGATGTGGACAGTGCCCTTGCTCAAAGTGATAGTTTACCATTGATGCTGCATCGCTGTGCAGAAGCCGTTGTTAAGCACTTGAATGCGGCATTTGCTCGAATTTGGACAATCAATAAAGACCAGGATGTTTTGGAGTTACAAGCTAGTGCGGGAATGTATACCCGTCTTAACGGTACCTACAGTCGAGTTTCCATGAATAGCCAGAAACTTGGACGAATTGCTCAAGGCTTTCCACTGTTGATCAACAATGTGTTTGATGATTCATATGTTAATCACGAATGGGCAGAGCGAGAAGGTATTGTGGCATTTGCAGGCTATCCGATCCTGCTGGATGAGCAGTTGGTTGGCGTGATCGTGATGTTTGCTCGACAATCCATTCCGGCATCTCACTTTGAGGCATTGGGGTTTGCCGCTCGCGAGATGGCATTGGGAATTAAACGCAAGCAAGCAGAAGTCGCGTTGCAAGACTCTGAAGCAGAACTGCGGGCGCTCGTTTCAGCCATTCCCGACCCGCTGTGTATCTTCAATGCTGAAGGGCAATTGATCTGCACAATCAAAGGAAATTCATCCTATGGAGAGGAGTGTACTGGCAAAACGCTGCATCAACTTTTTGCCAAAGAACAAGCCGATGAATTCCTGAATCACATTCAGCAGGTGCTGAGAACCCAACAAGTCCTTACCGTTGAATACAGTCACTGCTTTGCTGGGCGAGAAATCTGGTTTTCGGCTCGCATTGCCCCGATTCAGCACGAACAGGTGATTTGGCTGGCGCGAGATATTACGCTGCAAAAGCAAGCAGAAGCCGCCTCAATTTTAGAAGAACGCAACCGCATGGCGCGTGAAATTCATGACACACTTGCTCAGGCGTTTACAGGCATTCTGATCCAGGTTGATGCAGCGACTCAAGTGTTAACCGATGATGTAGAAGCTACCCAAGCGCATCTAGACACGATCGAGGAGTTAGCCCGCACTGGACTGTCTGAAGCGCGTCGCTCAGTGACAGCCCTGCGTCCCCAGTTGCTAGAAGAAGGTGATTTATCCAGTGCCCTGGAGCGGTTGGTAAACCAGATGAGAGTGGCGACCAATACGGATCTCATTTACTCAATTCAGGGGGTCGCCTATTCCTTACCCGCCGAGGTGGAAAATAACTTGCTGCGGATTGGACAAGAAGCACTGACCAATGCAATCAAATACGCTAACGCGAATGAAATTAGAATTGAGTTAGTCTATGACAATGCTCAGTGTCGCTTGCAAGTCAAAGACGACGGACAAGGCTTTGGCGTGGTTGGCGTTCCAATGAGCGGCGGATTTGGATTGTTGGGCATGAGCGAACGGGCAGAGCGCATCGGAGCACAATTGGCGATCGAAAGCCAACCCGGTCAAGGAACAGAAATTATTGTCATTGTTGATCGAGTGTGATAATCATGACGAGCCAATCCACACTGATTCGGGTTCTAATTGCTGACGATCATTCCATTGTTAGGCAAGGATTGGCAACCATCATTAACCGCAATCCAGAAATGACAGTGATTGCTCAAGCCGAAGATGGGCAACAGGCGATCGATTGCTTTCGGGAACATCAACCAGATGTAACGCTAATGGATTTGCGAATGCCGCAAGTTAGTGGGGTGGAAGCCATCAGCGCAATCTGTGCTGAATTTAAACCTGCCCGGATTATTGTGCTAACCACCTACGATGGAGATGAGGATATCTATCGCGGATTGCACTCAGGTGCTCAAGGCTATCTACTCAAGGATACTAAATCCAATGAGTTGCTGAATGCGATTCGCACGGTTGCTCGTGGTCAGCAATACATTCCACCAAACGTGGGAGCAAAACTGGTGCAGCGCCTGAATAATCCAGAACTCAGGGAACGAGAGTTAGAGGTACTGGGCTTAATGGCACGAGGGATGAGCAATTCAGATATTGCGACTGCTTTAAGTATTAGTGAGAATACTGTTAAAACCCATGTCAATCGAATTTTAAGTAAGTTGGGCGTGAGCGATCGTACCCAAGCCGTGATTGTTGCGGTTAAACGCGGCATTGTCAGTTTGTAAGCCAGTCATCCTTTAGTTTGACTCCAGAGTCCAACCCGAGTTGGAGCAATGATGACATTGGCAGAGTGACTAATTCATCATTCACTTAAGTGAGCAAAAGTTGCAACTCTCAGGGGACGACAAGTGAGAGAGCAATTACCTATAGTTAATCTATACAAACATCGATGGCAACTGAGTTGCAGCATTTGAGTTTGCTTCATCTAGATCGCAGAAAGAGGGTTGAATCGCTTGCGATTACCATTGCTTCCCTCAGAGGTGTTCAAGTGAATCAAGACCGAGATCACAGTTCGTTATTTGTTCCAGTTTCAACACAGGATCACATTCAGGGTGTGCTAAGTGCCAGAGTCGTGCTGGTGATGTATGGAGACTATCAATGTTCTGTCAGTGCCGACGTTTACAGGCTGATTAAAGCGCTCAAACGAGAGCTTAGTGCTGCTTTTGGAGAAGATTATTTATGCTTGATCTTCCGTCATTTTCCGCAAGCACAGATTCATCCCCAAGCTCAACGGGCCGCTCAAGCTGCCGAAGCCGCTGCTGCTCAAGGACAGTTTTGGTTAATACACGACACTTTGTTTGCTCATCAACAGAAGTTAGAAAATGGTTATCTCGTAGAGTACGCCAACAATTTAGGGCTTGATATCCCTCAATTTCTTAAAGAGTTGTCTAAGCAGGTGCATATCGATCGCATTAATCAAGATATCGAAAGTGGAATACGCAGTGGAGTGACCAATACTCCAGCCCTATTTATCAATAACATTCGGTATACCGGACGCTGGACAATAACAGAGTTGACGGCAGCCGTTGTCGCTGCAAGTCACTAAGCTCCATTCATATCTGACTTGTTTGTGAGTGCTAGTAAGTGATCGAATGCGCGATCGCTAGCTTTCGCCTGTTTTGTTGAACAACTTGCCGGTTTTTGAACCATGCTAACAACTACAACACCAACCATTGAGTTCAAGCGCAAAGGTTTAACACACCTCCAATTGCAACAAGTACTCGACTATATTCAAACTCACCTCGATCGAGACTTGTCGCTGGCTGAACTTGCAGATGTGATCAACATGAGTCCGACCTATTTTGCGAGTTTGTTCAAACAAGTGATCGAGGTTTCTCCACACCAGTACGTGATTCAACAGCGGGTGGAACGAGCGAAATTGATGCTGTCGAAAACAGATTTAGCGATCGCCGACATTGCTTTACAAGTTGGTTTCTCCAGTCAAAGCCATCTGACCCAACAGTTTAAGCGAATCACTGGAATGACCCCAAAACAGATTCGCTAACTCTATGACGCACGAGTCAAGGAGACAAAGATGAAGTTCAAAGCAATCAAAGGAAAGCAGGGAATCGGAACGGAAGTGCAAGATGCGACTTACGTGGAGGCTGCGAGGTGGGGGAAGTATCGGGGGTGGCGGTATGTTCTGGGACTGGTGGTCATCCTCTTTGCGTGGCTGGTGGTCGGGACTGGTGCCAGCGTACTCGTCGCATTCGCGCTCAGCGGACAGCCGGATTACACCGTGCTTGATCCTTTCGGGAAGTTCCTGTTTGTTATGGTAGGTTTCGCGTTTTTCCTCGTGGGGGTTCTCATTGCCGTTACCCGTATCCACCGCCGCCACGCCCGGACGCTCGTCACGGCGCGGGAGAAGATAAGCTGGCGTCGCGTCGGCCAGGGGTTTGTGGCTTGGTTCGTTCCAGTGTGTCTGATAGGCGGGCTGGGACAATACCTTCTTTACCCCGACACCTTTTCCTTCAACTCCGACCTCGCGTCGTTCGCGCTCTTCGTGCCGCTGGCACTGGTCCTCATCGCGATCCAGACCACCACCGAGGAGCTGTTCTTTCGCGGATACGTTGTGCAGGGCGCGAGCATGATCTCGACCAACCGCGTTTTTCTGGCGATCGTGGCAGCCGTGGCATTCACCCTGCCGCACCTCGCCAACCCGGAGGCGATCTCAGGTGGCTGGCTCACGGTCTTTTTCAACTACTTCCTCGTTCCGGGTCTGTTGTGGACCGTGGTCTCGTTGATTGACGGAACCACCGAACTCGCCATTGGCGTACACTTCGCGAATAACATCGGTGGCATACTCCTGATCAACGCACCTGGAACCGCCCTGACCACGCCAGCTCTGTTTACCGTCAGCGAGTTCCGCGCAACCTACGTGGCGCTATCGGTGCTGGTGATAGTCCCCATATTCCTGGCGATCGCCTACAAGGTGTTCAAACGCGACAAGGCATCCGAACCCGTTTCCCAGAGCGATCGGAAGGGTCGTCGGTGATCTCGTTAGTCAACAAAGTTTCCTGGTTGCCAAAGGCAGCATAAAGGCTCAGACGAGTAATACCTCTAAACACAATGGAGATAACAACATGAACACAAAGACTACTCCTATTCAAAACACTTCCTCAGTTCTGCTCAAGATGGAAGCTGCAATCAATGCTCATAACATTGATGCATTCGTGAACTGCTTTGCTCCTGACTTCATAGGTGAACAACCCGTCCATCCGGCGCGAAACTTCACTGGTGCAGAACAAGTGCGGAAGAACTGGACTGCTCTCTTCGCTCAAGTTCCTGATCTTCAGGCGAAATTAATCACCCATACGATCGCGGATGAGTTGGGTTGGTCAGAGTGGCACTGGCAAGGCAACCATACCAACGGCACAGAACTTGATATGCGAGGTGTTGTTGTTGTGGGACTGAGAAAAAATACGATCGCATGGGCGCGGTTGTATATGGAGCAGCTTACCAAAGTTGTACAGGCAGACATCCTAAGAGCAGCCTAACTGCCAATCAGCTTTAATCACCTACAAGGAACAATCACCATGTCAACTGCTGAGAATAAAGTTATTGCAATTACTGGGGCTAGTAGCGGTATTGGTGAAGCAACTGCTAGAGTGCTGGCTCATCAGGGTTTACGGGTTATGTTAGGGGCGCGGCGCACCGATCGACTGGAAGCAATCGCTGCCGAAATTCGCTCTAAAGGTGGCGAAGCAGAATACCGTACCCTTGATGTCACCAACCTCGAAGACATGCAAGCCTTTGTCGGGTTTGCCCAAGATAAATTTGGTCGCCTTGATGTTGTGGTGAACAATGCAGGCTTGATGCCACTCTCCAGGCTTGAGGTGCTGAAGGTCGATGAATGGAACCGCATGATTGATGTGAACATTCGCGGTGTGCTTCACGGGATTGCTGCTGCGCTACCTCTCTTTAAGCAGCAACGATCAGGGCAGTTTGTCAATCTATCCTCGATCGCCGGGCACAACGTCTATCCAACCGCAGCCGTATACTGCGCCACTAAGTTTGCAGTTTGGGCGATTTCTGAGGGACTGCGGCAGGAATCACCGGATATTCGGGTGACAGTGATTTCACCTGGAAATACTGAATCTGAACTCGTCAGCACGATCACGGATGCTGAAGCAGCGGAATGGGTGGAGGAATTCCGCGACTCTGCCATTCCAGCAGAA
Organism: Leptolyngbya sp. FACHB-541; assembly: GCF_014695875.1. NCBI lineage: Bacteria > Bacillati > Cyanobacteriota > Cyanophyceae > Leptolyngbyales > Leptolyngbyaceae > Leptolyngbya > Leptolyngbya sp. FACHB-541. The sequence goes on from NZ_JACJPC010000040.1 coordinate 10,636, forward strand.
GCGATCGCGCGCGCAATTGCCTTTGCAATCGAGCAACCCGCAGAGGTGGATGTGAATGAAATCATTGTTCGACCGATTGGACAAATGAGCTAAATCTCGGAAAGTCAATCTTGATTGAAACAGGAGAAACAAAATGATACCGCAAGATAAAGTGGCTTTAGTGACTGGTGGCACATCGGGAATTGGTCGTGCAACGGCGACCCTTGCGGTATCTGCGAAGCAGCGCGCGCTCGGTGCTGCTGGAGCAAAAGTCGTGTTCTCCGGTAGACGCGACGCAGAAGGAGAAAAAAACCCCCAACTGATTCGCGAAACAGGCGCTGAATGCTTATACGTCCATTGAAACAAATTCACTAACATCACAAGAATCTGAAAGCAGTCAAGCATTGGAACTCAAGACACTTAGATAAATAGAACCAGGAGTATTTAATCATGGTCAAAGAGCAAACTGTAGACGGACAAGCAAATTTACAAGCAACTACCAATTTGACACCAGCCCAGGAGTCTTTGCAAGCACTTTGGGAAGAGCATTTACAGTACG
>NZ_JACJPC010000041.1:0-71886 GCF_014695875.1 Leptolyngbya sp. FACHB-541
TCATACCACTTGTACAAAAAGCCACATATTGGAACTTGTCCCGCGTACGCGGGACAAGTTCCAATATGTGGCTTTAAATTAGTTACAAAAAAGGGTAGGACTAAGTCCTACCCTTTTTTGTAACCCCAAACTGGTGGAGGTTATTGTTTGACCCGCTCTAGCAGCCAGAGAGAGGCGATCGCTCCCGCGAAATGAGCCGTAATGCCTGTCATATTCGCCATGGCCACCAGAATATCCAAAGCACGAATAATCTTTTGTGGGTCATAAACCGCGATTCCTTGAGGTTGAGCCAATACCTTACCCAACAGCACGCCCAGAGTCGCACCACCTCCTAAAATCGTCAGCAGCATTCCAATCAAGCTCACTAGCAGAGACAGCCGCAGCACTTTAATTACGTCCGCTCTATGAGGATTTGCTTGATCGGAATCAAGCAACAGTTTACCTGTGCGGGTGTATCGAAATGAGAGAAAGATGGCGAATAGCAGCACTAAAACGCCACAAACCGCCCAGAAGATACCAACCCCAATGCCTGGAGTATTCTCGTCGCTAAAGTTTTGTCCAGTAACAGCAAAAACTAGAATGAGCGATGAAACAATAGCTAATCCAATTTGCAGCCAAAACGTAGCCCATCCTGTCCACCGAAAAGTTACTCCAATATCGTGCAGCTTTGGACCTAGCGATCGCCGCTCTGTTTGAGTCCGCATACCTCTTTCCTCGTTCAACTGCGGATTCCGCTTTGGAATCTCACCTTCAAACCATAACGATCTCATTGATGAGAAACCACTTCCTAGAGAGGGAAAGGGGGATAGCGGTAAGGATGTTTTGGCACTAGAAATTAACCCTGGTTTTGAAGCGTGAATGGGGACTTCATTCAATGTAGGACTTTTAATAAACAAAAGAAAAGCGCTGCACAATTGCGGCGAAAGTACTAGCAAAACTTCAGAAAAACCAACTGCCTGCGGGAGTGGGAACCAGGTGCTTTCTGAGCTAGTAACTTACCGTAACCGTACAGCGCTATGGAAGGGAACTTGTATATTTGCTGTTAATCCCAATAGTACTCTTAAAATCCATAGATAAAAATCACTAGTTCTTATCTTTTGCATAGATTTTTATCTATGATAACACCTTGCAGGAAGAGAGAAACCCTTATGCTGTATAGCTTCTAGCCACCCGGCCACATTGCGGGCAAAGAAATATTGTGCGAAAAATCCATAGATAAAAATCACTAGTTCGAGCGCCTGTGATAGACTTTTATCCATAAACCTGCCCAGGCAGAAATTGACGCAGGAGCTTTCAGGTGATCCACGCCACCCTACATCAACTCAAAGTGTTTGAAGCAACGGCTCGTCACGGCAGCTTTACCCGAGCTGCGGAAGAGTTATTTCTGACTCAGCCAACGGTTTCTATGCAGGTAAAACAGTTGACCAAAGCCGTAGGGTTACCCCTATTTGAGCAAGTGGGCAAGAAGCTTTACCTGACAGATGCGGGACGCGAATTGTTTTCTACCTGCCAGGATATTTTTAGTCGGCTCGACCAACTTGAAATGCGAGTCGCAGATATGAAAGGCATGAAACAGGGACAGCTACGGTTAGCAGTGATCACCACCGCCAAGTACTTTGTCCCTCGATTGCTTGGCCCATTCTGTCAAATCTACCCTGGCATTGACGTTTCGCTAATTGTGACCAATCATGAGCAGGTGATCGAGCGGTTATCAGATAACCAGGATGACCTCTACATCATGAGCCAATTGCCTGAACACATGGATATTGAAGCTTATCCATTTATGGATAACCCACTAGTCGTAGTTGCCCCCAGCACTCATCCACTTGCAGGCAAGAAGAATATTCCTATATCAGAGTTGGTTGGAGAGCCTTTCATTATGCGAGAGCCAGGTTCAGGCACTCGCCGCTCGGTGCAAAAGCTGTTTGATCAGGAAGGAATATCCGTCAGGGTACGGCTAGAGTTGGGCAGTAATGAGGCGATTAAACAGGCGATCGCCGGAGGCTTAGGCTTATCCGTCCTCTCTCGCCACACCCTCACCCCCGAAATCCCCAATAGTGAACTCACTGTTTTAGATGTGCAGGGCTTCCCGATTCACCGCAACTGGTACGCCGTCTCCCTCTCAGGCAAACAGCTTTCAGTTGTCGCCAGCACTTTCCTGGACTACCTCAAGGTGGAAGCAGCAAAGCTTTCTGATGGGGCAATGTCGATTTTAGTTTGAGGGGAATAAGAACTAGAGAAATTCTCTCGTTCTAAATAGTACATAAAGTAACACAAGCAAGACAGTTCATTTAGCTCTCAGAGGTTTTGGCGACACAACCAGTTAGATTAGAACCAATAGTTTTTGAGAGCGGTTCTGCTGACCGCTCTCAAAAACTACTTGCTGTTTAAGCAATTGCTACTAGCTTGGCAAATTCTTCAGGATCAGACACCTACTGCAACAGGGCTACTGCTTGAAAGAACACCAGCCACCTTCAGCAAATCTGTCAGCGTAAATTTACCATCACTGCCAGATAAGGACGGTGTCCAACCTGGGTAGCTCAGGATAGAATCCTCACTACGACGCACTAGTCCAATCAAGACTTCAGCAACAATAGTGCTGCCGACTGGACCAAGATGCTGTCCCTTTCCAAGAACAGATGCCTCAGCCAGAATGTAGAACCAAAGTGGCGTACGCTCCAGAAATCCAGTCTCACGAAGAACCTGGGCTTGCTCCTCACTACCTGCTCCCTCAATGAGCTGGTCTGAAGTCAAAACCGGAATGTCACGCCCCTTAAGCTTCTGTTGTAGGGCGCGAGCAACGGCTTGACCAGTTGGCAACCGCAGCAAGTAGCCACGCAGCAAGTTCCGTACAGCCAAACGTGCGCCATCTCCCGGCTCCGGATTTTCCCCTGTACTGCCATCTGGTCTTCCTAGTACATCTCTTAACTCAAAGAGTGGTTCAACGAGTTTGGTATCGATGAGGCGAGCCTTCTCAAAGGGTTGACCAACATCGACGAACTTCTCCCACTCAATAATCCAGTTTTCAGGCAGTGTGTCAGTGCCAGCTTCCGGATCTGTTCCAAAGCCAAGTTGACCGCTCAAAGCCGTGAATGTAAACAACAAACCAAGAGTGGCTGGGGTTGTTCCTTCTTCTTCACTCCGGTTGAAGTTGAGGTTGAAGTTATAGTCTTTGCGGATCATGCTGTGACCGAAACGGTAGGCCGCAACACTAAATTCTAGGGGCAGGAAGAAGCGCTTACCTCGTGTGTCGTAAACCTGATTGCCGTTTTGGAGAATATAATCCACGATTTGTGGGTCAGCAATCCGTTTGAGGAAATCGTGAATGACAATGTACTGATAATGTTGGCGCAGGGTTGTTAGCGCCTCGTTGAAGGTTTTGCCCTGATCTACTAGCGCGTTATGTGCTTTCAGAAGAGCGACATGCAACTGAGCAATGATCGTATTCTCATCGTTACGCGGGTCACCGATAAGAGCGGCGCGATCACGCATAATATCTGGAGAACGCGGTTCACGCGGAAGATCATTATCATCCCCTTTCCCTTCTGGTCGCAGTGTGGGTTTGCTCCCATTGGAGATTGCACTTACATTTCCGAGCTGCATCTTCTCTGGATTGTTTGGATCGCGAGGAGCTGGTAGTCCATACACGCTATCCAAATCTAGTGTTGCGGTGCGCCCATTCCGGATTCTGTCACGGATTTCGGACAGTGGAAGTGGAGCTAGGTCTGGGCTAATCAGCTTGGGAAGCTCGGCTGAAACGGCTTCAAGCGTAATGTCATGGTCTACGAATTGACCAAAATAGGTATAAGCAGCAGGAATTTCAGAATTGCCCGCACCAGGATCAGGACTAGTATCGCGCATGGTCTGCCCCAGCCGAATCAAGCTGTCACGAGTTTCGCGTGATTCAGGCAGCAAGTTAGCAGGATCTTTGTGTAACTCTGGGAACAGGAAATCAAAATCTTGTAAATCGACTGGCTGTCCCGCAGCGAAAACAAGCGGCACGTCCTTACTACAATTAGCAAGAGCATCAAGGGCGCTTCGATACGCCTCTAGACTAATTACTGCTCCGTGAGGTAGGCGTGGCATAGATAATTCCTCTATCAATGATGATTTTGTGTTCTGAAATTTGCTCTTTCAACTATGAAGAACTCACAACCTGTTCCCTGGGCATGTGACAGGTAAGCGCGATGTTGCAGATGGCGCTTACAAAACTGCGTTAGATGTACAAGAAATGGGTGTAGGTGAGTTGCTCTTTATCCTAGAGGCTACGACTGCTCTCAGAGAGTACCCTTGTGGGTACTCTCTGAGAGCAGGTATACGGGATCACCAAGACCATGTTTTGCAATGACAGACCTACACAGGTAATTTGGTTGTGCGTGGTTACTCAATGAATTAAGGCTTATAAATGGCAATGAGCACCACTTCGCAGCGGTGCATTTCCATCTTTTCCTATGGCTATAGCTATATTTACCGAGATGCGGCTTCGGCACGGCTGAGAGCGATCGCCAGAGTCAATGCCCAAGCTCCCCCAATCACCACTCCAGCAAAAATATCGGTGGGCCAATGCGCTCCTAAAACTAAACGGGAAACCGTGATTAGCCCAACACCAACCAGGAAAATGGCGATCGCCACAATTCGTTCAAATAAACTGCGAGAGGCTCGTATCCAAAGAAAGGCAATCAGCCCGTAGACTGTGCAGACGACTAGAGCATGTCCCGAGGGAAAGGAGTGTAAGCCAGGGGCAGCAATTCCACCTGCAATCAGGTCAGGTCGTTCGCGATTCCACAATCCCCAACCCAACCAAGCAAGGGCAAACTGAAGGACATAGGCAACCGTCATGGTAGCGGCAGTGAGAGGGCGAGATCGAGAGGCAGCGATCGCCACAAAGGTCACCACTACGGGGAGCATTCCGATCAAACTGCCAGGTGATTCCCAGGTAATTCCTTGAGCAAAGGAAAGCGGGGCTTGCTCGGCGATCGCTAGCAGCATTTGCTCATCCCAGGCTTGCATTCCCGTCGCCTGCTGCGATTTTGCGACCAGGGTAATTATCGCGGTTAGCAGAGCGGTTACCCCAAACCCCAAAGCAAGCGTGCCAAACCAGCGTCGCCACACAACAGTCGGTAACTTGCGGCAATCTCGCCAGAACTGATGCCAAATTTTTTGGGCAGTGGTCGGGACGACCCAGCGGGGCGATCGCGGTTGCTGCATAGCCATTAGTCTCAGGTATGGCGCAGCTAGATTCCTAGCTTTGCGCGGAGTACTCCATACAATACTCTAGATAGTTCGCGTCGACGCAAAAGTTGACGATCTTTTGGCGTTGCGGAAAAGGCGCGATCGCCCACTGCTGGCATTGCCTTACTCACCAAGAAAAAGAGTTGCTGTCGCGTAATCGCCTGATCTGGAGCAAACCGCCTGTTGCCCACACCAGAGACAATTTGCTTAGATACCAAGGTTTCGACACTGCTATAGGACCAATGGTCAGTTGGCAAGTCGATAAAACTGGCTGCAGCAGGAGATACTTTCTCAAGCCCCAGTAGCTTCACCAGTGCGGCTGCAACGACCGCTCGACTCACCGTTCTTTCGGGACAAAAATGTAAGTTATCTTTGTTCTCACTTCGCACAATTCCTGCCACTGCAAGCAGTTGAATTGCCTCAAAATCGGGGTCATCATGCGCCACATCATCAAACCAGAAAATCGGAATACCATTGCGAGTGAGTAATCCCTGAAGCTTGCGCGTGGGCGCTTCATTCGTGACAATATCGCGAGGCTGGGCATTCGTCCAAATCGACAATGCCGCCAGGTGCCCACTGGCTTCTCCGATCGCCCACTCCACCGGGTGCATTCGATAAGCCGCATTAGTGATGTGAGTTGTGCCAATGCTTTTGGCAGAGAGAATTAGCCCATCTACATTAATCGGCACTAATGCCCCAGCGGCTAGGGAAAACGGCAGCGCATAGACATTTTTGCCCGGAAGGCTGACGTGACCAATTTCTTCATTGCCGTGCAGGTCGAGGTAGTGATATTGACCGATGCCGACGCTATCGCTGAAACATTTGGCACGGGCTTCTCCAGGGAAAAAGGGTTCGCCGACATCTTCGTGGCGAATGGTGGTAAGCGCAATACCCCGTCGCGCCTCTCGAATGTAAGGCTCTAGGGCAATACCATCTGGCGTCCAGGTTAAATCACCTCGCGGCTTCAAATCTTTTACACCATTGGTCTGAAGGAAATGAACGTAGGCGCGGGCGCGATCGCGAGCTTGCTGAAGATGTAGCTTGCGATCGGCGCGGCTCACCCCTACCAATACCCCAACCCGATAGTCGTTGCCGCAGCACATCGGTCCATCGTGCCCATCCTTGTGCTGTCCCCAGTTAAGGACGGTGACATCTCCAGGGCTAACCGTTTTTTCATCTTCCGCCATTCGCAAAAGGCGGCGATAGCGAAAAATGCCAAAGCTATGAAAAAAGTCACGCGGTCTGGGTTCCCAATTGCCGCCACTTTTTGCCCAGAATTTGCCGCGAAACTCCTGAGCATTGAGCCAGCGCTGTGCCCCATAGCCCGTAGGGGAACCAATCGGAACACCTCTGCCCGGAGCCGTTCGCTCAACCACGACACCAAAAGTAAACGACTGCTGACATCGTGGCAGGGGATGTTCTGGAAGACGCTGTTCGCCTGTTTCGCTGCGGGCTTCCTGTCCAATCCGCGATTCGATGTTACCCAGTTCTAGCAGGTCGCCTAAGTCGGTCGCTTCAATCACGACTTGCCCTTTAACGGTGAAGGTGCGACCATCCCGCAGATCTTCAAACACTACACCCGTCACCCGTCGCCGCTGCCCTGGCGTTTGCTCAAATAAAACTTCTATCGGTTCAGCCAGGGGAATTAGCTTAAGATTACCCTGAGCAATGTAGGGGGCGATCGCCTGATTCATTGCTGTCGCCGCCACCACCGGAGTCGTACACAGCGGACTCACCCAACCCCCTCCCGGATTGGCAACGCTCTTGCCTTTGACGGGTTGAAGCGATCGCTGTTTTACCCGAAACCGCCGCTGCAGCTTAGAAATTGCAAACCGTTCGCCGTCTACACTGGTCGCTGTTGCCCGATGCCGCAACAAGTCACCATCATCCGACGCAGGCAATGCCTGAGTGGTAAATTGTCCGCCGACTATCTTCGTCGGTTGCACCAAATACACCTGCAAATCAGCACGCGCTGCAACCAGTGCTGCCGAATATGCTGCTGTCGAGCCACCCACCACTAAAATCGAGCAAGACAGCACCTCCCCCTCCGCCGGTCGAGTAAATGCCCGATCTTCAAAAATTCCGTTCTGTTGTCTGATGGAGGTAGGCTGTGACATTTTTATCTAGAAGAAGGTGAAATCCTGCGGATGTTATGGATTTTAAGATACCCAAGCCAGAGACACCTTTTCGTACAGCATGATTTAAACATCAATAGGTTCTTGCCTGACGTACGACAACCTACCGCTTTCTCAAGCGATCGCTAATCTTAAGCTTCACAGCTACAATTCTGCTGCTTGAAAGATTGCATCAGTTGACAACTCTAGGTTAGGAAAAGCACCAGATTTCAATCGTTGTCCTGCAACGATTGAAATCTGGTATTCACCTTCAATCAGTTGACATACAGTAACAGTCGGTTGTTTAGGCTTACCAATATGGCGAATGGCTCCTAGAGCGCGGAAATCTACAATCTAGTATTCCGCAATGCCCATCACTTCATATTCCACCAGTTTGTGTCTATAGTCATCTCGCCAGTTTGTACTCACAACTTCAATCACTAATGGAACTGTTTTCCCAAATTGGATGGTGGATGTTTTTTGCCAGAGTGGTTCATCAACCAGGGCTGTTTTATCCAAAACCACAACATCAGGTTGATATCCAGAATCGGGGCGATCGGGCTTTAGTAGGCAACTTCTAGGAATGGTGTAAGGCAAATTTTGTCGGCGGATTTCTAACGTGAGTTCCTCAGCAAGAAATCCTGCAATGAGTTCGTGCTTACCTGTTGGTAACACTTCTACGACTACTCCCTCAATTAACTCATACCGCTTACCGTCTTCTGGATACCACTCCAGAAACGCTTCAAAACTGATTGGATCGGCTTGTGTTTTCATCGTGAGTGCCGAAATTTAAGGTCGGTTAAACACTACTCATCACGTTTAAAGATAACGGATAGGTTGTTGGCAGGCATGGGGACGACTTTGAGCAGTGAGAGGTTTTGGGTTTGGGCAACGGTTATCACTTCGTCCAGATCTCGCACACCCCATTCTGGGTTTTGGGCACGAAGGCTTTGATCAAATGCTTCATTACTGGGGGCTGTATGTTTACCGTTTTGTTTGTAAGGGCCGTAGAGATACAAGACACCATCTGGAGGCAGGATTCGCGCTGCTCCTGCCATTAAGCCCAAGCAGGCTGACCAAGGAGCGATGTGAATCATATTAATGTTGGCGATCGCCCCAATCTCACCCTTCTCAAACCCCTGTAAAGGTTCTAGCAATTCATCCTGCTCCACACTCCAAACCGGATCACGCGCATCAAGGGCGATCGGTGGATACACATTATCAGTGGGGCAATGTTGTCGCCATGCAGCAATGCTGGCTCGTGCTGAAGGATTAGGGTCAGAGGGTAGCCACTTGCGAGGATGCAGATGAGGAGCAAAGAATATAGCGTGTTCTCCCGTACCGCTAGAGATTTCTAGGACTGTGCCCTGGGGGGGTAAGACTTGCTGCAACACATTTAGAATTGGCTCTCGGTTGCGTTGAGTCGCAGGGGCATACTGTCGCAGGTCAGGAGAAGTCATGATTGAGGCTACATTCGGGCAAGGTTCCACTCATTGTGACGTAATTTGTTCACAAGTGACCCGTTTGATGGGCGATCGCCTCCCAATCGCAACGCTGGCGACTACCAAACAGGCAGCACCAATAGTAACGGGTGTAATGGTTTCACCTAACAAGAAAAAGGATGCTACCAGGGTCAAAAAGGGCTGGAGCAGTTGGATTTGTCCGACTCTGGCGACTCCACCTTTGGCTAAGCCGTGATACCAGGCAAAGAAGGCAACAAATTGACTCACGACGCTGACGTAGGCAAAGCCTAACCATGCTACAGGAGAAGCGGTCAGCCCATGTTGTGAAGTACTCACGATCATTGGTAAGATTTCCACCGGAGCCGCTAGCACGAGTGCCCAACTGATCACCTGCCAACCGCCCAGCGTTTTGGCTAATTTTCCTCCTTCTGCATAGCCAAAGGCAGCAGCAACAACTGCCATGAACAGGGCTAAATCTGCAGGCTGGAGGTGCCCTGCTCCTGAGAAGATACCAAATCCGATCACGGTGAGGCTGCCAATGCTGCTAGCAATCCAGAATTGGCGGCTGGGGCGATCGCCCGCTCGAATCACTCCGGCGATCGCTGTTACCAGGGGCAACAGCCCCAATACGACTGCACCGTGAGCTGCGGGTAAGCGTTGCATTGCCCAGGCAGACAATAGCGGAAACCCTAAAACGACTCCCAGAGCAACAATAACCAAGCTGCGCCACTGGTGAGGAGTGGGAAATTTTTGACGGGTGAAGTGGAGGGCGATCGCTGCTAAAATTGCAGCGACAAAACCTCGCCCTAAGCCAACCCAAATGGGGTCTAGATCCAGCACTGCAACGCGGGTAGCGGGGAGTGTCAGGCTAAATCCCAGCACTCCCAAAAAACCGTAAATTAATCCCACATCCGAACTGTTTTTTGGCTCAACAGAACGAATTCCCTGGATGCGTTTCATTGATCTGCTATTCCATGACTGAATGTCTCCACTCTGATTCAGGAATAGCAGTACCGGAAGATACGGTTTTTTGCAATTTGGCTAGTACAGTTGCGATCGCTTAATCTAGGTCTGATCTCAAAGTGACCTACTCACCAATGATTTCGGGCTGAGTTAGCTCGTCTGACATTTCGATGATGGCGCGAATCACGGGCTTCATTTTGGGATCGTCCAGGCTATCGAATTCTTCAAAGCGGCGGCGCTGTGCTCGACTGGCAACCTGAACGGTGATCCGATAGCGGTTTGAGGCAGCGCCAATCAGATCTTCAGCGCGGCGCATCAGGTGGCTGGTGTCAAAGGCAGAACGCTTTTGCATAAGATTGAGTTACGTTAGAACTTTTATAGTCTATCAAGGATCTCTGAAGTCAGGGATTGGTTTTGTGGCTTCTGATTCTGGGAGGCGAGCCTTGGGGGGTTCCCAAAACCCCCCATTGGGGGACGCCCGCTTCCCCCAAAACCCCTCCGAAGGGATTGGAGATGGGGTGCAAGGCGCGCTTCGCATCGGTGGTGTCTCTTGGAGTCTGGGAATTTGCGGTAGATGGATTGGAGTGACCGTTTAGATCACTTGCGTGTCCGTTAGCAATTTTTTATCGGCAGCCTAAGCTATCTCGGGTTGAGACACCAGTTGTGGGATTGGTACCGGAGGCGCGATCGCACAGTTGACTGATTTCATAGCGATCGAGAATTGCGTCGGTGAAGTCGACTCCGGTAACGGTTACGTCCTCAAAGCTGGTGCGAGAGAGCGTTGCTTCTTGCAAAATGGCATTCGTCAGGTCTGCACCTACTAGAAACACCCGATCAACTAAGGCTCCAGTTAGGTTTGCGCCTCGCAGGTTCGCATTCAGCATCACGGCTTTGGTGAGAATTGCGTTGGTTAAGTCTGCATTCTCAAAGTTGATGCCCCGCATTTCGGCAGCGACGAAGGCTTTGCCAACCAGGTCTGTGCCTGAGAAATCCTGATTCTGCAGGTTAGCGTTGTTGTAGTTGACTGTGTCGATAGCTGCTAGCGCTGGCGTTGCGCTGAGCAAAATCCACAAACAAGCCAGACCCAGAACTAGAATTAAACCAACGCAGCGAGTCAAAATCGCCTTCATCCTTCTAACCTCCTTACCCATCAATTCGATCAGCCCAATCTTCTCCTACACGAATGGTTAGGTCTGATTGTAAGTCTCCTGTTGAGGCAGAGACGACCCGACCTAGTCCTAGTACATTTTCTAGCAAGGCTGCACCCTGCATATCGCCTCGCTGCACAATAATGTCTGTTTGCATCTGGCGATCGGGCCAATCTTGAATCACGTAGACATTGTCAAAACCCTGCTCTTGCAGGTAGCTTGCAACCTGATTACCTAACTGAGGCTCTCCTGAGGCATTTTGGACGGCAATATACAGGTGGTTGAGGGCGCGACGCTCTTCAGAACTGGTGATTGAAGGAACCTGAAAATATTCCTGCATGACCTGATCGACCGCATCAGAATCGGTAATCCAATAGCTAGCAACGAATTCATCAGCGGTGCTGAAGCGACCCGGCAACATGACCATTCTGAAACTGTCTTGCTCCAGGCTGACGCCAAAGTTTGCCAAAGCCAGCATTTCTTCTAGGGAAAGGTTGGTGTCGACATACTTTTGGACGAGCTGAATCGCTTCTGGCAGCTTAGGAATCACGGCTGGACTAGTAATGCGATCGCGCAGTGCCCGAATTAACTGCTGTTGCCGCTGTACCCGACCAATATCTCCGTTGCCATCTGCCCGAAAGCGAGCAAATTGCTCTGCCTGATCGCCATTCAAGTTTTGCCAGCCTTGCTCCAGGTCAATGTAAAGCTTCTGGGTTTCGTCTGTGTAAGACATCCGTTGAGGCACAAACACCTCTACGCCGCCCAGCAGGTCTACTAATTCTCGAAAGGCTTCGGTGCTAACCCGGACGTAGCGATCAATCGGCACCCCATTGAGGTTACGGCTGACGACACGGGCTGCCAGACTATCGCCGCCCAACATGTTGGCGTGGTTGATTTTAGTTAACCCAACGCCCGGAATTTCAACTTGAGTATCTCTGGGAATGGAAAGAACGTTAATCGAGTTGTCTTCGGGATCAACTTGCACCAGCAGCATCGTATCGCTGCGACCGTTGAGCACCTCAGGTGAATCAGGAGGAACATCAGGTACTCGGTCGATGCCCATGACCAGAATGTTGACCGGGCGAGTAATGTTGTAGCGAAACCCTTTGCTCCACAGATCGCTGAGCGAAAGCTGTGGGTCTGTATCAGAAGCGAGCGTAGGAGGCAAGGGAGTAAGCCAGGACAGAGCGACACCTAGTACTCCAGAGACTACTCCAGTCGTTACTAGAGCAGCACCCCAACCTAACCAGCGCAATGGGTTGGGCTTAGATGGCGATCGCTCCGGCACTCTAACCAGGCGAGCTTGATCGGACAACTGAGCAGGTGTGATAGCAGCAACGGAAGCTGTAGCTGTGGCTGTTGAAGCGCTAGGTATGTGGCTAGAGTCGCTAGGCTCTTCAGACACTTGAACAGGACTGGATTGTTGCGTTTTATACTGATCAGACTGATTTTGTAAACCGTCCACTCCGTCTCTCACCTTGACCTCATTTGTACTGTAGCTATGCGTATACTACCGACCTTAAGGAATTCGTAATGTATCCGTCTTTATGGTAGGTTGGAGCGCGATCGCCACCCCCCTACCTGCAGATGTAATTCCTAACCCGCACCCATGAGGCACTTGGCGAATTCTACGCGGTCAATTTGCCTAATGGCAAGCCCAACGAGCATTTGCGAACCTAGTTTTGCGAAATCATAAACCAAAACAATCTTAAGAAAAGTCGGGCAAAATCTAGGAATCTTGACATTTCAGTGTAAGCGATGCCATCAACTGATTAATGTTTTGCACATAGCATTTACGGCGTAAAAAACTATTTCAGTAGATTTTCTGGGTAGATTTTACGGACTAGCAATGTAGACCCGTGCAGACTATCTAAGAAACCTCAAGGCAAACTAAAACAAAGCGAGAAGGCTATGATACCTGTGATTTTGGCTGGTGGTAAGGGAGAGCGCTTTTGGCCCCTGAGTCGGCTGCACCGTCCCAAGCAGTTTTTGAGTTTAGATGGCAGCGGACAGAGTTTGCTTCAGGCAACCGCAGCCCGCCTGCTCAATTTGGCAGAGGGTTGGGACCACCTTTGGGTGATTACCTCGGGTCATCTAGCTGAAGGTGTTCAACAACAGCTTCCTGATTTGCCAGCAGAAAATCTGCTAGTCGAGGTTGAGGGACGCGATACGGCTCCGGCAGTAGCCTGGGCAACCTTAGAAGTTGCTCGTCGCTATGGTGAAGAAACGGTTGTTGGCTTCTTCCCTGCTGACCCCTGGATTGCAGATGTAGCAGCGTTTCAACAAACCCTCCGGGCTGCAACCGAGTTAGCTAGCAGTCAGGAGGCGATCGCCACCCTGGGCATCACCCCTACCTACCCTTCTACGGGCTACGGCTATATCGAACAGGGAGAAACTATTGGCTCTTTTGGTGGTTTTCCGGCCTATAAAGTCGATCGCTTTACCGAAAAACCCGATCGCGCTACGGCGGAGTCCTTTATCACGAGCGGACACTTTAGCTGGAACAGCGGCATGTTTATCTTCCGGGCAGGGGTAGCCCTGGCAGAACTGCACACCCACGCCCCTGAAATCATTGAACCGCTAGAAAAACACGGCCCCTCCATCTACCCCGACTTACCGAAGAAAAGCATTGACTACGCCATGATGGAAAAAACCCGTAAGGCGTGTGTCCTGCCCGTAGCCTTTGGCTGGGATGACCTGGGCGACTGGAATGCGATCGAACGCTTGTTTAAGGGAGACAAACTCAATGTCGAGCTAGCTCAACACATTGGACTCGATACAGAAGACTCACTGGTTTACTCTGCCGATGACGATGAAGTGGTTGTCACTATTGGACTCAAGGATGTGGTAATCGTCCGTGATGGCAAAGCAACCCTAATTGTGGACAAGCACCGCACCCAGGAGATTAAACAAGTCCTCAAAGCGCTGAAGGAAAATCCAAAACTGAGCGATTTGCTTTGATTTTGATTAGTCACTAGACCTCGTGCGTGAAGGGTAGTGCGGCTCAGCCGCGCTACCCTTCACGCTTAAAAACTCATCCCCAATACCTATTAACCATTGACCAGTAACCCTTAACCCTCTAATCTCTCCCTCTAGAGTGTTGGCAGCGATCGCCTCAAACCGCTACAAAATCAAGGGGTGTTGGTTTTAACAACCCCTGATTGCCAGTTGCATTTACTATCATGCGAATGTAGGCATCTCATTATCAGCCAGCCAATCGCAGGGCAGGAGGCAGAATGTTTTCAGGCTTGACTCAAACAAGCTCTCGACAACGAGAAATTCTTGAAGTTGTCTTCCGCAACGGTTGGGACTATGCGCGACGGCTGCTCACCGGTAGTAAAGCCGATGCGCCAAACTTACCGACTCCCGCTGTTCTCCGCAATATTTTGATTGACTTGGGGCCAGTTTTCGTCAAGCTGGGGCAGTTGTTGAGTACTCGTCCTGATGTCTTACCTGCCGACTATATCAACGCTCTATCCACGCTGCAAAGTGACGTTCCACCCGTTCCCTGGTCAGAGATTGAGGTCGTGCTGAGGCGAGAGCTACGAGAGCCTTTAGAAGTCACTTTTGCGAAGATTGACCAGCAGGCGGTCGCCGCAGGCTCTATTGCTCAGGTGCACCGGGTTACGCTAGCAGATGGACGTGAAGCTGCCATCAAAGTTCAGCGTCCTGGCATTGACCTGATCATTGATCAAGACATTGCCTTGATCAGAAGTTTGGCAGATCTGGCTTCCCGTTCTTCACTGGGACAAGACTATGACATCAAAGCTCTGGCAGAAGAATTTACGACTGCCCTGCGTGACGAGCTAGATTTCTTCAAAGAAGCAAGCTACACGGATCAGTTGCGCCGCAACATGGCCAAGAGCAGTTGGTTTGACCCCACACAACTGGTTATTCCTGAGATTTACTGGGATTTGACCACTGAAAATCTGCTGGTGATGAAATGGCTAGATGGCGTTCCGCTGCTCACCGCTAAAGTGCCAGATGAGCCCCAAAACGGAAACACCGTCTCCAATCGTCGTACCACCACAACGATCTTATTTCGCGCCTTTTTCCAGCAGATTTACATTGACGGCTTCTTTCACGCCGATCCGCATCCGGGCAATCTGTTTTATCTCGATGACGGTCGGGTTGCCCTGCTCGACTGCGGCATGATTGGACGACTCGACCCCAACACGCAGCGAATTTTGACTGAAATGCTGTTGGCGATCGTTGACCTGGATTCTCAGCGATGCGTTCAACTGACGCTACAACTGGCAGAATCAAGCCGGGGCGTAAACCTGGCTCGGCTAGAAAATGACTACGATCGCCTGCTGCGAAAGTACTACAACCGCAACATTGCAGAACTCAACTTTAGCCAGGTCTTTTACGAAGTCCTCCAGGTTGCTCGCGTCAACAAAATCAAGCTGCCCAGCAACTTGGGACTATATGCAAAAGCACTAGCAAACCTGGAAGGTGTGGCACGAACATTTGACCCCGAAATCAACTTGCTTGACCAGATCAAGCCACTGATGACAGACCTATTTCGCAGGCAGCTAATTGGCGACGAACCGCTGCAAACCTTATTGAGAACTGCACTTGACATAAAAAGTCTCTCACTTCAATCGCCCCGTCAGGTAGAACAGTTGCTCGATCGCGTGACATCCGAAACGTTGAAGTGGAATCTAACGTTAAAGGATTTGGACGGTCTGCGATTAACAATGGATGACTCCGCTAACCGCTTGTCATTCAGCATTCTGGTTGGCTCACTGATTATGGGGGCTGCAACTATTTCTGCTGAGGGCAGTAGCTTGTCCTGGATTAGTAATGTTCTGTTTGGCGCTGCAAGTTTTCTGGGGCTTTGGTTAGCGGTTAATATCTTGCGTTCAGGAAGGTTGCGGCAACGTTAGATCTGGCAAACTTTCCTGTGCCCTGAAGTTTGGATAAGCTCTTAACACCTCTTACCCGAAATGCTGTTATGTAGTTGCTCTGGAGTAAGTTGAAATTGGGCTTTTGGTGACAATGGCATACAACACATCTGGATCAAGGTCAGCGCCGTTTTGCCAAACGATCGTACCTAGTTCCGGATGAATTTGAACTTGAGCAAAAGTTGCCAAATCTTGTAGGGGAGCAAAGATGCCGGAGAACTGAATCAACTGGCTGATATTGACCACCCCCTCAGCACCGTCCTCAAAGCGTAGCCAGAGTTGATAATCGGCTAGCGGCTTGACTGCTACGATGTCTTTGAGCATGACCTTACTCCAACGGTTGAATCGATTCTAACGGTTCTTGTTGTCTGGCTAATTCCCAGTTTTGCAGCAATTCGATTTGATGGGAGGATGCCCACTCGATCACGAGTCCCAGTACTCTTGGGGAAAGTTTCCCTTCCAGAATTGAGAGGAATTGGATCTCAATGATGGCTTTTTGTCGACCATACCGTACATGAAAATGGGGCGGTGGATGGTCGTTGTAGTACATAGCAATGATGATGCCGAAGAAGCGGCTAATTTCAGGCATTATCATTCTCCATCTGCATCTGCCGCAGCAGGTCTTGTGTCACCGGATGGTCGGAGAGTTGTGCAGTTTGCTCTGCCCGAATTACCTGCCATAGGAAAGCCTGGAAATTTTGCCAGACCTGTTGACTGTTGGGATGGTCGGTTCCTAAGTGATTGAATAAAACTGCGAGTGCGCGCAGAAAGAGCGGTTCTGCCTCCCCACAGCGTCCCTGCCAACGGTAGAGGTTTGCCAGATTGTTGAGGCTACCAGCGAATTGAGGATGGTTTTCTCCCAAAGCTTGTCTCTGAATCGCCAAGCATCTTAAGTGTAGGGGTTCTGCTTCCTCATAGCGTCCCTGTGAACGGTAGAGGTTTGCCAGATTGTTGAGGCTAGCAGCAAACTGAGGATGGTTTTCTCCCAACTGCTCCTCTGAGATCGTCAGCGCCTGCTGATAGAGCGGTTCCGCTTTCTCATAAAGTCTCTGCAATTCATAGAGCCCTGCCAGATTGTGGAGCCATGTTGCGATATCGGGATGGTTTTCTCCCAACTGTTCCTTTGAGATTGCCAGCGCCCGCAGATAGAGCGGTTCTGTCTCCTCATAACGTCCTTGCGAGTCGTAGAGTAATGCCAGGTTGTTGACACTGGTTGCAATATCGGGATGGTTTTCTCCCAACCGCTCTTCTGAGATTTCTAGTGCCCGCAGCAAGAGCGGTTCTGCCTCCCCATAACGTTCCTGCGAACGGTAGAGACTTGCCAAATTGTGGAGCTTGGTTGCAATATCGGGATGGTTTTCCCCCAACTGTTCTTTTGAGATTTCCAGTGCCCGCAGCAAGAGCGGTTCTGCTTCCTTATAACGTCCCTGCAAACAATAGAGATTTGCTAGGTTGTGGAGGCTAGCAGCAAATTGAAGGTGGTTTCTTCCCAACTGCTCTTCTGAGATCGCCAATGCCTGCTGATAGAGCAGTTCTGCCTCTCCGTAACGTCCCTGCGAGCGGTAAAGTTCTGCCAGATTGTTGAGCCAGATTGCGATGTCAGGATGGTTTTCTCCCAACTGTTCTTTTGAGATTTCCAGTGCCCGCAGCAAGAGCGGTTCTGCTTCCTCATAACGTCCTTGTGAGCGGTGGAGTCCTGCCAGATTGTTGAGCCAGATTGCGATGTCAGGATGGTTTTCTCCCAACTGTTCTTTTGAGATTTCCAGTGCCCGCAGCAAGAGCGGTTTTGCTTCCTCATAACGTCCCTGCGAATGGTAGAGACTTGCCAAATTGTTGAGCCTGTTGGACACATCAGGGTGGTTTTCTCCTAACTGTTCCTTTGAGATTTCCAGTGCCCGCAGATAGAGTGGTTCTGCCTCCTCATAACGTCCCTGCGAATAGTAGAGGTTTGCCAGCCATGCGAGATCAATTGCGACATCAATGGCTTGCTCTGACGTTTCGCTAAGCTGGACGACAGCTTGGAGATGAGGAAGTAACATCGTAGTTTCGGCAAGGAGCGATCGCTCTGGCGTTTCAGTACTTCTTTTTACTGCCTCCAACACTACTAAGCGAAACCATTGCTTCATCTCTACCATTTCTGCCCGTTGCTCTCGCTTTGCCGCAAAAAACTCGCGCAGCAGTTGGTGCAGTTGATAGGTGCCTTCTCCGATTCGTTCCAGCAAATGCAGGTTGAGCAGCGACTCATCTCGCAAATCTTCTATATCCTCCACATCTTCCTCTGGGTAACACGCTTCCACTAATGTCCAGGGAATTTCTGCCAGGGCAAACAGACTGAGCAATGCGGCTAACCGGCGGGCTGGCTCGTCTAAAACCTCCCAACTCAACTCAAAGGCAGCGGTTACACCTAGCGGTGCGGTCATTTCTGGGGCGGCATCTTTGAGTGCCTTCGCCTCCAGCCGTTTATCCTGCAAGCGTTGCCACAGGGTTTCCAGTGACGTATCGGGTTTTCGCGCCAGATATCGCCCAACTAGCTCTAAGCCCAACGGCAAACAGCCCAACCACTGACAAAGCTGCTTCTCTAGGTCTGCGTTCGCTTCAGAAAACCGAGGATCGTTGCCTGCTCTGCCTTGTGTGGCAAACGCCCGCAACAATTCGATCGCCTTCTCCTCTGACAGCACCTTAATCTCAAAATTTTGCACGGGTGATTGCAGCGTTAACCGCGTCGTCAGCAAAACTCGAAACTGCGATCGCTGAGGCGGCAACACGGAGGCAATATCCTGATACTGCTGCACATCATCAAACACAACTAGCGTCTCTCCGGGCTGCCAGTTGCGCCAGCACAGAGACACCTGTTCCGCTAATTCCAGATCTTCTGAAATCGTTAGCCCTAGCTGCGATCGCGTAAACAGCACGATTTGAGTACTCAGGTCTTCCCGTGCCCTCAGCCAGCAAATTCCGCCCGGATAGGTGCCCATGTCTCGCTGTTGCAGGGCATATTGGGCGGCGAGTTCGGTCTTGCCAATCCCACCCATACCGGAGACAGCAGAAATGACGGTTAACGCTTTCGTTTGCAGTTGAGTGTGCAGCCGCTCTAGCTCGTCATCCCGACCGACAAAGATGGCGCTTGTCAGTGGCAGATTAGACGGAATGTTGGGCGGAAACACGGGTTTTGGGCGGTGCGAAGCAGTTCCGAAGGAATTGCCCCCTGATGCCGCACTCCTTGGAAAACGCGGCTTTTGATCGGGTTTGGCGCGGTCTTGAGATAGCGATCGCAGCAACACATCCTGCGCCTCTGCCTCAGCCACATCCACCAGATCGATATAGACAATGGGGCGTAATAATCCTGAAAGCTGACACTCCTTTACCCGCACCGGAATCAGTTTGCGCTCCTTCCCGGTTGGGTCTTGGGCAAACGCCGCTGCCCATTCTGGCTGGGTAAATTCAGATGCTAAATAGGTTTCTGATAAGACGGCAATCGTGCGTTGCGCTTCTGATGCTGCCTTTTGCATATCCAGCACAAAGTTTCCGCCTGCGCGAAAATCCCATGCCTGAATCACCGTCGTGTATCCGGCTTCTTCTAGCATCCAGGCAATCCATTCTGCCCAGGCGCGATCGTGACGGTTATAGCTAACAAAGAAATCCTTCATGGGGCAGGCATAGAGGGATTAAGGTCTGGGGTGAGGCAGGATTTTGTTGATCTCTAGCATCAAGCTGCTTCTGCAAAAACTTGGATTTTTGGCAAAAAATATGCAAATGGGCGGGTTGCTATCTCTTTTCTACTCTGGCAAAGTAACTTTTTCCGCTAATCTCTGGTATTTGTGCGAAAGACTCCAGCATTTGCCTTTGCAGGTTAGTAGGTTGGGTGAAGCGAACGCGTAACTCAACAAGCCCTAATCAAGCGTCGGGTTGCGCTCTGCTTCACCCAACCTACGGTGCTGTTTAAGTTGATTTTACAGCCCTCTCAACCAAGACGGATTGCAATAGATCCCCCTTCCAACCGCATCAGTTCTGTTTTAAGTGCGATCATTTTCACTTCAAGCAGGAACAGTCTTATTTGAAACAGGAACGTTCCGACTTTAAGTTGAACCATTCTCATTTGAAACAGGATGATTGCTGTTTCAAATGAGAATGTTCCTGTTTCAAACGAGAATCGTCTCACTTCAAACGAGATGAATGGCTCTTAAAACAAAAACGTTCCTACCGCAAATAGGAACGTTTCGGGTCAGAGTTGAATTGGATAACTTTCAGACTGTACGGGCGGGTTTAGAGGGGCGATCGCCAACTCTACAAAGATATCCGTAAGCCCGCTCCTACGCGACACTCAAACTTTTTATCACACGCTTGTAGATTGCGGCTTGGTCTTTTTTGCTTTGCGGGCAAAGCGTTGTCCCATTTCATCCACTACTGTCTCTAGCCCTGCCCCCTGCCCACTGGCTTTGGCGTAGTTATACACCTGCAATGCGGCTGAATAGGCTTCACTGCCCACCGTTGTATACGTATCATCCAGCAATTCCTGAAGCTGCGTTACTGCCATCACAATCGCATACATCGCCTCAAACAGCTGCACATCTTTTCGCATCTCCTCCAGGTTAAATGACCTGGGCAAAAAGTCTGGATTCTGGGTTGCGACCTCCAATGCCTTGCTGACAAACGCTCGGCTCTTATCGCCCATCTTGGAGAGAGCTTTACGCTCCTCCGCTGTCAAATCAACCAAAAACGGCAGCTTCTCCTTTAAAGTGGTAATCGCTGCTAATGCGGCATCCCGGTCGGCTTGAGTTAACGTTGCGCTAATCTAATTTGTTGCCATAGATAGATTCCCCTGGCTAGGTTTACGAACTTCAGTCTGCCCAAATTCATTCTGTACTACCCAATACAGCGCTTCGTTCAATGCAGAAAATTACCTTTGAGCTAGACGTGTACTCCTTTCACATTGATTTTTTAGGTCATGTGAACAACACGGTTTACACCCAGTGGATGGAAATTGGGCGAACAAAGCTGCTAGAAGCGATCGGAATGCCCCTTCACACCATCTTTCAGCAAGGATTTGCACCAGTGTTGGTGCAGACAAATATTACCTATAAGTCACCATTGCTATTAGGCGATCGCGTCCACGTTGAGCTGTGGCTTTCTGAACTGCGAAATGCTTCTGCGGTGATGCAGATTTACTTCTTTAATCAACACCAAACATTAGCGGCTGAAGGACAGCAAAAAGGATTATTTGTCGATCGCCAAACCATGCGACCTAGAAGGCTTCAGCCAGAAGAACGGGCTTTATTTCTGCCTTATCTCATAGAGCAATAAAAAAGGGGCGCGATGCACCCCTTTCTAAGGTTCATATCCAATCATCTAACCGAGATTAAATCAGAGGATTTTGGATAAGATTTTAATCTTCCGTAAGGGCGAACGGCCGTTCGCCCCTACCAAGACATCGCTTATTTCTACACGTGAATCGCTTCTTGAATTGGAGTCGGTGACTTCACTTGAGCTAACAATTCATGTAGCTCCGTACCCTCAATCACTTCAGTGTCGAGCAGCTTGGAGGTGATCGCCTCCAACAGTTCCCGATTCTGATTCAAAACATCGAGTGCGTGCTGGTGAGCATTCTCCACAATTTCCTTCACCTCACGGTCAATCGCTTCGGCGGTTTGCTCACTCATTGCGCGACGAGGATTCGGCGCACCGTTATCCAAAAACATTCCCTGCTGACGCTCATAGGCAAGTGGCCCTAACACCTTACTCATGCCGTAGGTCATCACCATCCGCTCTGCCAGGTCGGTAGCGCGTTGCAGGTCATTCGATGCACCTGTGGTGATGCTGCCAAAGATAGTTTCTTCCGCCGAGCGTCCGCCCAGCATGGTGGCAATTTGTCCACGCAACTCTGCCTCATCCATTAAGAAGCGGTCTTCGGTCGGCAGTTGCAGGGTATAACCCAGAGCAGCCATGCCGCGTGGCACAATCGAGATCTTTTCAACCCGACCGCTTCCGGGCATGAGTGCGCCGACGAGGGCGTGACCCACTTCGTGATAAGCCACGATCTTCTTCTCTTTTTCGTTGAGCACGCGGCTCTTCTTCTCTAGACCCGCAACAACTCGCTCGATCGCTTCAGCAAAGTCTTCTTGAGCAACGGTTTCACTGCCGCGACGGGCTGCTAATAGAGCCGCTTCGTTTACCAGGTTGGCTAGGTCGGCTCCAGCAAAACCGGGAGTACGAGTGGCGATCGCTTTCAAATCAATATCCGGTCCCAATTTCACTTTTTGAGAATGGATGTTGAGAATTTCTTGCCGTCCTGATAGGTCGGGGCGATCAACTAATACTTGGCGGTCAAACCGTCCGGGACGGAGCAGCGCTGGGTCAAGCGTTTCGGGGCGGTTGGTAGCTGCTAGCACGATCACCGTTGCATCGCCTGCCGCAAAGCCATCCATCTCGGTCAACAACTGGTTGAGCGTTTGCTCTCGCTCATCATTGCCGCCATAAAAACCACCTGAGTTACGAGACTTACCAATCGCATCCAACTCATCAATAAACACGATGCAAGGAGCTTGCTTTTTCGCCTGCTCAAACAGGTCACGCACCCGTGAAGAACCTACTCCAACAAACAGTTCCACGAACTCAGAACCAGAGATACTGAAGAAAGGAACGCCTGCCTCTCCGGCAACCGCTTTGGCTAACAGCGTCTTACCTGTACCAGGAGGTCCAACGAGTAGCACGCCTTTGGGAATGCGGGCTCCGATTTGGGTGTAGCGCTTGGGTGTTTTAAGGAAGTCAACGATTTCAACCAGTTCGGTTTTTGCTTCCTCAACGCCTGCCACATCCGCAAACGTGATCTTGTCAGACTCACCTTCTACATATACTTTTGCTTTACTCTTACCAATCGAGAGTGCACCCTGCGGGCCACCGCCGCCTCGGTTGAGAAAGAATTGCCAGATTCCTACAAAAATCAGCGGCGGAATTACCCAACCTAAAATGCTGGTAAACCAACTGTTTCGAGGGGGTGGCGTAGCGGCAAATTCAACGCCTTTTGCCTCTAACAGCTTAGGCAACTCTAGGTCAAAAATGGGTGTGGTAGACAACACCTGTCCGGGCTGATCAGCATCTGTTTTCAGCTGATAGCGAATCTCATTTTGCCCCACCGAAGCGCGAGCAACTTCCTGATCCTGCACCTGATGAATGAATAGGCTGTAGGGTACTTGGGGAACGCGCGGGCCAAACAAGCTAGGGAAAAAGATGTTGACCAGCAAAAATACCCCTGACAGCAGCAGGAGAATGTTGCCAATTTGGCGAGAACGAGGAGGCTGAGATTGGTCTTTTTTAATGGGCATATAAATCTAGTTGCTCCTTTTTATGCTCTTTTCTTAAAGAGCTTGGATGGAAAGAAGGCGATCGCAAGTTTTCTAACACTTGCATCACACCTAACTTCACATAACTCAATCATTCTAAGATGAATGCCTAGGCAGCAGGCTAGACGCGTATGGGCGGATTTCCGGCTATCCAGGTTCTAAGCCGGAAGATACATTTTGTCAGAATGCACCGCACGCACGATTAGGTGAGTGGCGATAAAAACCACTACCCGAACGAAACCCACCTTCGCAAGTTCCACTCTTCAATTCTGCGTATGTAAGCTTTGCTGCGATCGCCACGAAGGTTCTTCCTAGGACGAGTTCCAACGCATTCTTACAGGACTGTGACCAAAGGGTTGCCCTCAGAAGCAATATACGAGGTGAGGTGATTGACAATTTCCTTAGAGTACACCGCTTAAGAATTAAGCCGTCTCCATCCAGTCAAAGATCTTATCTAGCTGTTCCAGAGTGATTAATCCGTACTGCCACAAAACCATTGGCAAGAAACTCACGCCCTGGTCGTGGTGACGCAGACCCACAGCGATCGCATCAGCAGGAACTGCCAGGTCTTCACGCAGAAAATTGATGAGCCGAGTCTGATGTGATGAGTCCATCGCTTGTTAATCGTCCTTTTGTATAAAAGAAATGTAACAAAGTTTGTTAATTTATGTGAACGCTTCTCAGCTTGTATTCTCAGGATTATAGCGGCAAGGCTGAAGAATTTGGAATCTGACTTTAGTCCAGGGGCGATCGCTGATTACTGGCAGTTACAGGGCAAACGGCTACCTAGTTAGAGCAATGCCAGCAAAATAGTTTCCCTATTCAATGCCAAGACTATAATCAAAGCGTCTTTCTTAAGAATGAGAATTAAATGAGAAATTAAACCCAGTCAAAATCCGTTCTGCTCTTAAATTCGGTAGTGTACATCACTATATAGCAGCAGATTTAAATTTCATTTTCTTTGCGTTAAGGCTTACAAAACCGCTACAAAGCTAAGCCGATCTCAAACTTTGGTCGCTTCGCCATCTATGCCCATAGGAGAGTTTTCCATTCTTAAAATCTCGTTACGTTGTTGTTCAGGTGAAAACACCGATGACGAATTTGACGAATTTGAGTAACTCTTTTATGACATTTACCAACATCCAGAACAACCAGAAGGAAGCTGTGCAAGCATTCCAAGGTTTTAATGTAGACGAGCAGCTTGCCCTTCTCTGGTATCTTTACAAAGACATTGGCAACCAGATTTCGCCAGAGCCCAATGACAACTCAACGGGTGCTGCGATTGCCGGAAGCTGGTTTAACCAAGTTAAGGAAGCTTCTAAGGAAGAACAGCTTCAAATTCAGCGGGACATTGCTTCTCGCAAAGACACTGATCTTAGCCGCCAGTATGGGGCTCTAGATTCCAGCACCAAGCTGTTTTTCTGGTACGCACTGGCACAAGGCATGGACGAAGGTTCCGTCATTCAAGTGCCTTCTGACTACAATCTGCCTGAACAGCCACAAAGCTTCCTAGAGCAACTGAAGCCGCTCAGCCTGGAGGACAAAATCACTTTTGCGAAGAGTGTTGTGTTGCCCATGGGTAGTGGTTCACCCCAAAGCACCCAAATTTAAGAGAAAGGTGCGCTAGCAGTAGGGTAAGCACCCCTTTGCTTTACCCATCTAATCTCACTAAACTCCTGTAACGGGCAAAGATAATTGCCCTTCGTCCATCCCGTTTTTGAGGCGATCACCCTTTTTATATAGGCGATCGCCTCAATTCTTAAAAGGCAACTCTAAAGGAAATTTAACTGTAAAGGTAGAGCCAACATCTGGCTGAGAGACAACTTCAAGTTGACCGGACAACAGTTTGACCAATCGGGAAACGATCGCCAGTCCTAACCCAGTACTATCTGGAACCTTTTCCCGATCGCCCAAGCTGCCCTGAAAATAGGGCTCGAAAATTCGCTTTTGGTCTTCGGGGCTAATCCCAATGCCGCTGTCTGTAATGGCGATCGCCCACATCTGGTCTGAAACCATCTCACAAGTTAACTGCACCGATCCCTTCGCGTCGGTGTAGCGAATGGCGTTACTCAATAAATTAGTGGTAATTTGCTGAAGCCTTAGTGGATCGGTTACTACTTGGGTGGGAGCGCGATCGCAGTCCACCTGTAGCTGTAAGTTTTTGGCATTAGCCAGGGTTTCAACCATTTCCACCACCGACCGAATTAAAGGCTGCACCGCAATCTCAGTCACCTGAAGCTGCATTTGTCCAGCTTCGTAGCGCGAAATTTCTAACGCATCATTAATCAGACGCAAAAGCTGCCGTCCTCCCGTAAGGACACGCTCAATACTTTCTAGATTAGGAACCGCATCTCGCAATCCAGGGTTCTGGCGATGTTGACGCAGAAACAAATCAGAGTAGCCGATGATTGAAGTCAGAGGAGTTTTTAGCTCGTGGGCAAGATGAGACAAGTTCGTTTTGCTAGCTCGAACCAGTCGCGTCAGTTCCTGATTGGTTAACCGAAGCTCATTTTGCAACTGCTCTAATTCTTGCAGTCGTCCTTGCGTGTAGCTATCAAAGCAGCGGGCGATCGCTTCATCAATCACCATGTCAATCAGTCGTACTGCCCGCAGCATTTCTTTAGGTGAACCTTGCAACAAATCTGTTTCTAGCGTTGAGAATAGAATCGATCGCAAAAGTCGATATTCGCGCGCGATTTCTGACGGTTCAAATCCTTGCGCTGCCCTCACTACCCCGTGTTCTAGACTTGCATCAACCAGCGTTTGTACATCACTCACCTCAGACTGAGATAGCATCGTTGCCATTGCTTCCAGCACTCTAGGAAGACTATCTCGCACTGCCTTGTGAGTTAGCTCACGGGTTGTTTCAATCTGCTCATCCTGATAAACCGCTTTGATCCAGTCTTCTATGATGCCATCAATTTTTGGGGTGAGCAGTTTGCCGAAATCTGTCATTAGGTTAAATGTCAAGTAACCCTTTAACTGTTAGTGCAGATTATCAAACTAAACTACTATCCAGGGTGTGAATTTTATGAGTTGAGGGTGCTTATTATTGAGGTTTGTTATTTTTCAATTGTGGAGAATTGCTAATCCAAAATGAACAACTCATGACCATTGCAATGAGTAAATTGACTCATTCAAGCTTATTAATTACCCTTAAGTCTCTAATTTTTTGGATGAAATTGCTTAAAAAGTGCCCAAATCTATATAAATTAAAGGTTTTACCGTTCCATATCGCTCAACTTGACCTTAGAATAAAGCATTGAAAATTCGAGTCTGCGGGAGTTTCAGCGGTTTTGCCTCAACTTTCCACTCGATTTTCTACTCTAGATCTCAATTTGAGTTCTGGAATACCTTATCTACTCAGCTCATAGCTCCAAGGAGATTCCCATGAACAAGGGCGAATTAGTTGATTCCGTGGCTGAAAAAGCCAATGTAACCAAAAAACAAGCCGATGCCGTTTTGACTGCTGCCATCGATTCCATCATGGAAGCGGTTTCTAAGGGTGAAAAGGTAACGCTGGTTGGTTTTGGTTCATTTGAACCACGTGAACGCAAAGCCCGTGAGGGTCGCAATCCCAAAACAGGCGAGGCGATGGAAATTCCAGCGACGAAAGTGCCTGCTTTTTCTGCTGGCAAGCTGTTTAAAGAGAAGGTCGCTCCCCCAAAATAGAACCGTTCCTGCGAGGGCTTCTCGCAACCATGTCCGTGCAAAAATATCCGTGCAGGTATCTTCAGTGCGACCTCGACATGGGGGAAATTTAACTTGGGCAGCATCGCTGGCAGGTTGTTCCCCCTCTATGATTCTCGATTTTTCTGCAAGTATTAATCCGCTGGGACCTCCTCACTCAGCGATCGCCGCCATACATAATCATTTAGGCGATCTGCGAAACTATCCCGACCCCAATTATCAAGAGTTGCGACAGGCGTTGAGTCAGTTTCATCGCCTGTCGCCTGATTGGATTTTGCCGGGAAATGGCTCTGCGGAGTTGCTCACCTGGGCAAGCCGCGAGCTAGCAGAACTGGATGCAACCTACCTCCTCACTCCAGCGTTTGGAGATTACCTCCGATCGCTTAAAGCCTTTAATACGAAAATTGTTCGCTGTCCACTAAACCTGGATACCTCATCAGCAACGACCTTTGTAGAAGTTTCCGTAGAAGCTTCTGCAAAGGTCGTTTCGTCATTTCAGCCTCAAGTTTTACCTCAAATTTTGTTAGATTTGCCCTCTCAGCCAGCCCAAATGGGTCTGCTGTTAAACAATCCACACAATCCAACAGGTCGGCTATTTTCAAGCAAAGAGATTTTGCCCTATTTAGAACAGTTTGCGCTGGTGGTTGTGGACGAAGCATTCATGGATTTTCTGCCACCTGACCAGCAGCAAAGCCTGATCGAATGGGTGTCAGATTATCCTAACCTGGTCATTTTGCGATCGCTCACTAAGTTTTACAGCTTGCCAGGGCTGCGAATTGGTTATGCGATCGCCCACCCCGATCGCCTCCAGCGCTGGCAACAGTGGCGCGATCCCTGGTCGGTTAACACCCTAGCGGCGGCCGCCGCAGTTGCCGTTTTGCAAGATACTACCTTTCAGCAGCAAACCTGGGACTGGTTGGCAGAAGCGCGATCGCAGCTCTTTCAAGGGCTCTCAGACCTGACTGGTTTGTCTCCGCTTGTAGGTGCAGCAAATTATTTACTGGTGCAATCCGACCATTCCGTCATGCAGCTTCAGCAACAACTGCTAGAGCAAAGCCGCATCCTGATTCGAGACTGTATGAGTTTCCCCGAGTTGGGCGATCGCTACTTCCGCGTCGCTGTCCGCACGCTACCCGAAAACCAACAACTGTTAAAAGCGCTGAAGTAGGTTGGGTGAAGCAAAGCGGAACCCAACACAACCTTCTATTGTTGACTTATATCTTTGGGTTTCGTACCCTCAACCCAACCTACCTGTGAGACCCTAGCCCCAGTTTCCTCTTGTCTATGCCTCCCGATTACAACCTGGTTATCATCGGCGGAACTGCGGCTGCGCGTTATGCTGCCCTAACTGCAAGTCGCCTCAAAGCTCGTGTCGCCCTAGTAGAACCTGAATTCTTAGGAAATCAAATCCTGCGCCATCAAACCCTAGTCCATGTTGGGCGAGTTGCTCAGCAGATGCGTCACGTTGAACAGTGGGGACTACCTGGAGGAAATTTCGACGCACCCGTGCAGTGGTCAGCCTCACTTCAGTGGGCGCAGTGGGTGACAGAGGTGCAGGACGAAGGAGAGCGATCGCTTCCCATTCTGGCGGCTTCTGGCGTAGATGTGATTGTAGGTACGGGGGAGTTTATCCGTCGTCCACACTTAGCGTTTGGGGTAAATGGGCGATCGCTGCGATCGCGCACCTATCTGATTGCAACAGCCTCTCGTCCTACAATCCCCAAAATTGATGGACTAGCTACCGCCCAACCCTGTACTCTAGAGACTTTTTGGCTTACCCCTCCGCCATCGCCTGCACATATTGTGATTCTGGGTGGCACACCCAGCGGACTGGAGTTGGCTCAAACCCTGGTGCGGTTTGGCTATCAGGTGACACTGATCGTCAAAACCTTATTGCCCCACGAAGACACTGAGGTTGCCCACCTGATGCAAGTTCACCTGGAGTCAGAAGGCGTGCAAATTCTCAGTCAAACTCAGGTGACTCAGGTAAAGCAACTGGATGATAAGAAATGGGTGCAGGCAGGCGATCGCGCCCTCGAAGCCGACGAAATCATAGTTGCGACCCAACAACCCCAACTCGATTCACTTAATCTAGAAGCTGCTGGGGTGAAGTTTACGGCAAAAGGAATTCCAGTTAACAACAGACTGCAAACATCGAATTCCCGCATTTACGCCTGTGGTGAAGCGTTGGGTGGCTACCCCTTTCCACATTTAGAACAGTATGAAGCGGCGATCGCCCTCAAAAATGCACTCTTCTTTCCTTCCACCAAAACAGACTACCGAACCATTCCCTGGGCAATCTTCACTGACCCCGAACTGGCACGAGTGGGACTAACCGAAGCGCAAGTGATTCAACAGTTTGGGGACCAGTTTGATAAGAATGTGATCGTGCTGCGACAGACTTTCAAAACGTTAGCAAAGGCTCAGATTTGTGGTGCAACAACAGGCTTCTGCAAACTGATTGTGCATCGCAATGGCAGAATTTTAGGCGCACATCTGATTGGCGCAAACGTAAGTGAAATTGTCGGGGCGATCGCCCTCGCCATTCGCCAAAACCTGCACATTAAAGCGCTAGCAACCCTGCCGACAATTTCTCCAACCTGGTCAGAGATCGTGCAGCAGACCGCGATGGAATGGGAAAGGAAGTGGGGCGATCGCCACCCCTTCCAACAAAACCTGTTAGAAAGCTGGTTCAACTTTCGTCGTTAAACTCTTGCCAGCGTCACCATTTCCGACTGATCCTGATACTTACCTCGGCGCGTCTCGTAGCTGACCTCACAGGGTTCTCCCTCCAAAAATAGGAGTTGCACAATTCCCTCATTCGCATAGATCCGACAGTCTGCACTAGAGGAGTTAGAAAACTCTAACGTCAAATGTCCGCGCCATGCCGCCTCTGCAGGAGTTAGGTTCGCAATGATGCCACAGCGCGCATAGGTACTCTTGCCAATGCAAACGACCGTAATGTTGTCAGGAATTTGCAGCCGTTCTAGCGCCACTCCTAACCCGTAAGAATGGGCAGGTAGAATAAAAAATTCGCCACTGGAGTCAGTGTGCAGTCGAGCGGGTTCTAAATTATCGGGATTGAAATGCTTGGGATCGACAACCGTACCGGGAATGTGGCGGAAAATGCGAAACTCTGTCGGGGACAAGCGGATGTCATAACCGTAGGAAGAAAGCCCATAGCTAATCACCGGACGCATTGCCGTTGATTCTAAACTGATGCCTCGAATTAGACTTGGCTCGAATGGGGCAATCATGCCCTGAGCTGCCATTTGAGCAATCCAGGTGTCATTCTTAATCATGATTTTTTAGGAATAGAGAATAATTAGGAGCAACTTTGAATTGTGTTTAGGGGCGATCGCTTCGCCTTAACTCGGTAATCTGGTCAGCTACATTTCGGATGGATTCAGACACTTCTGGTCCGGTCAAAATTACGTCTACATGACACGGACGATTTTCCAAAAACGCTAAAACTTCCGTTTCTGGGATCAGCCCAAAATTGATCGCCAAACTTAATTCATCCAGCACCACCAGCGAGTATTTGCCCTCTGCAACAACACTCTGGGTGTGGCGCCAAAGGTCAAGCAAAGCTAGCATTTCAGTGTCTTCAATCTCAGCGGTGTCAATGCAGCGAGGCAAATCACAGCGCAGCCAGTCTAGGTTTTGCCCCAGCTTTACCGGATGCTCATGCCCCTGTCCAATGCCGCCTTTGAGAAACTGCACTACCAAGACAGTTCTTCCCTGACCGGCAATGCCTAATGCTTGCGCCATCACGTTTGTGAAGAAACTGCGGTAGGGAGATGTAAAAACTTGAATCAATCCCCCAATGGTGTAGGAATGGCGATTAGAACCAGTAGCTTGGGTTTCGAGTTGGGAAACCATAGGAAATCACTCTAGCGAATCGGGTTTTGACGGGTCGTAAAGCGTTGGTTGGTACTGGATTAGTACAAGGATACGTTACTCAGAAGCATACGGCTTTTGCCTGAATAAATCCAGATAGAAAAAACAAAATGTAGCGTCATCTCCCTGATTTTTCCCTTTATCAAACACTACAGATGTACAGTCGTCAACTGATCAAGAGCTACTTGCTGAATGTGATTAGAATGTTGTTTGAGAAGCAAAACTCCCTAAGGGCGTAGCATTCGGCAGACAATCTTTGGAATAGAGCAAGCATTATTGCCCGAATGCTATGCCCCTACACGACCCTATCTCTTCGCCTAACTCTCAACCCCAATCCCCAAAACGCTGTATCCTTCTGAGGAGAAGAGGCACATATGAGGCAATCAGAATGGTTTGGCAGCGTCCTGATGGTCGGCAACCTGACCAACTGCGTCCAGTTCGGTTTGAGCGACAGTTTACTCGCTTTGCGGCTGGTTCAGTTTTAACGCACTGTGGTGATACTCAAGTGCTGTGTACGGTAACGGTTCAACCTGGGGTGCCCAAATTCCTACAAGGAACGGGGCAGGGATGGCTTACCGCAGAATATCGAATGCTGCCGGGAGCCACGCCGCAGCGCCAGGAGCGAGAGTTTATGAAACTGTCGGGGCGAACGCAGGAAATTCAGCGCTTGATCGGGCGCAGTCTGCGATCGGCGATTGATATGAAGGCATTGGGTGAACGCACGCTGATTGTGGATGCTGATGTGTTACAGGCGGATGCCGGGACGCGCACAACTGCAATTACGGGTGGCTATGTAGCGGTGAGTGATGCGTTGCAAAAATTGATAGAACGGGGAGAATTGGAGCGATCGCCCCTGCATCATCAGATTGCCGCTGTTTCCATTGGTCTAATTGAAGAGGCTCCTCTCCTAGACCTCAACTACCCCGAAGATGTCGCCGCAACTGTTGATTTTAATGTTGTTTTAAATCAAGATCTGAGCCTGATCGAGTTACAGGGAACCGCAGAAGAAGGTAGCTTTACTCGCGTTCAGCTTAACCAGATGATGGACTTAGCCGAAAAAGGCATTCAGGAACTGTTGGAGTTACAGCGTCAGGCACTTCAATAAGCTCACTAGATGGGAGGTTCGGGTGGAGCGTTTTCAGGATTGTTGGGGGCGATCGCCTGTCCATCTTGGGATGCAACGGCTTCCGCAGAGGCAGCATTTCCTGGAGCAGCATCTTTTGCAGAAGAATCTGTAAAGGGGAAATCTCTCTCAACGGGGTCTACAAGCGGCAAGGTCGCTAACCCTTCTGTCACTCCCACTGATATCCACTGGGGTTTCTTATCCCATTTGTCTAAAACGTCTTTAATTAATACTTCCTCAATCCAGGTTTTGGCCACAACCGTTAGCGGTAAAGCTAGTAACAGCCCCAAAAAGCCAAAGAAGTTAGCAAAGAAAATTTGAGCAACCAGGGTACCAGCAGGCAGAAGTGAGATTTGTTGCGCCATTACAGTAGGAGTGAGCCAGTAGCTCTCAATTTGCTGAATCACCAGGTAAAGAATGAGTACAGCAACAGCCTTCCAGGGTGCATCGAGCAGAGCGATTGTCAGCGGAAAAACCACGCTCAGCGTTGGGCCAATATTGGGAATGAAGTTTAACAATCCTGCTAGCAGAGCATGAGCCAGCACCAGTTGAATTTGCAGTATCCAAAGTCCGACACCGCTGAGTGTGGCAATAAACAGGGAGTTGATTAAGATTCCAGCCAACCAGTTGCCTAGCGAAACTTCGCATTTCACCAATATTTCGTCTGCTCGTCGTCGATAAAATGATGGAAAAAGCTGCAAGAAAGCCTGACGATAGGAGGTGGGGTCTGCCAAAAACATGATCGTCAGAACGATCACCAGCAAAAATTGCAGTACTGCCGTGAGGGAATTTGAGAAGAATGCAAAGAAGTTTTCGAGCAGATTCCTGAATAGCGGTTGCAGTTCTCGGGTCAGGTTAGAGGGCGTGGGTAGCTCCAATTCTGGCAGCCAGGTGGGTTGCTGATTAACCAGGTATTCTACCCATTCCAACACTTCGGCAAAGGCTCTAGGCAGCAACTCTACTAATCGCAAAAACTGGTTGAGGAAGGGCGGCACAATGAGAACAATAAACAGGATGTTGACTAACAACAACAACCCTAATGTCAGTGGCACTGCGGCACTGCGGCGCATTCCGGCTCTTTGAAATCGCTGTACCAGGCTGTTAAGTGCAGTTGCCAGCACAACCGCCGTAAACACCAGCAGTAGTATTTGACGGATTTGCCAGAGAATCACCAGGGCGATCGCCAAACACAGAAAGCCAAGCCACTGACCCAATTTCACAGAGCTAGCTCCTAAAAACTGAAATTACACTCATCCCAAATCAGCAACACCTGTTTCTGCTTGATTCTCGGAATCTTTTTTGGATTGATTCTCGATAGTCTGCTGTTTTTGCTGAATTGCTTGCCGAAATCCTAGCAGAACCAACACATTTGAGAGTGTCAGGAAAACTTCTGCCCCACCATGCAAAAAATCCACATTTGCTAGAGATTCCCCATAGGCAACTTGAGCATAGATGCCAATAGGAATAGTCACTGCAACAAACACAAGCGTCATATAAAACCCAATTAGGGCAAGGCGAGGCGTTTGACCGGAACGGGTCAAAAACCAGAGGAAGCCAAGGTAAGGAAAGAGGGAGAGGGCGAAGAGGGTTTCTTTGGAAGGCATGAGAGGGATGTGGGGGATTAGGGGTTATGGGCTAGGGGTCGCTTTAGAGGTTATTTGTCTTTTGTTTGAAGAGGCGGTTCCTGCGGAGTTGTGCGGAGCGCTAATCGCCAAATCCACCAGGCAGCAAGGCAGAGTGTGATGTTGCCCACAACGGTCATGGCGGCTTGCAAAGTGACTAGCCATTCTAGCTCAGGCGCATTGTCAAACAAGTGCCAGGTGCAGGCACACATGGCGCTGACTAACG
This sequence comes from Leptolyngbya sp. FACHB-541, assembly GCF_014695875.1. Taxonomy (NCBI): domain Bacteria; kingdom Bacillati; phylum Cyanobacteriota; class Cyanophyceae; order Leptolyngbyales; family Leptolyngbyaceae; genus Leptolyngbya; species Leptolyngbya sp. FACHB-541. The sequence continues at coordinate 33,726 of NZ_JACJPC010000041.1, forward strand.
CAGGCAGCATTCCAAATGACAAAGCCCGCCACGCCTGATTTTGCGTGACTTCTGCATACGTCCAGATCAGCCAGATTGCGGCGATCCATTCAATCACACTTGAGATGTGAATAATCCAGGTGGGGATAGAGAGAGCGTGCATATTAGGGTTGAGAGGCTGTTTTAGGAAGTTGATTGTTCGTCAGCTCAGAGTACGAAAAATCAACCCTTTCAATCAGGTATTGTAAAGGGTATGTTGTTCGGGATGGTTGGAACGGCGAATGCGGGCGGTTTTGTGCGGTTACTATGGCAAGGGCAACGGGGGAGATGAGGCACTTTTAGCGGCTTTGCTGCAAATGCTACCTGCCCACATAGAGCCGTTTGTGCTGTCGGGCAATCCGGCTGAAACGGCACGACGCTATGGAGTAGCAGCGGGCGATCGCATGTCTTCCTCAATCTTTCAAGTTTTAAGGCGATCAGATGTTTTCATCTGGGGCGGCGGAAGTTTGATGCAGGATGCAACCAGTGCCCTCAGTCCGGTTTACTATGCGGGACTGATGGGTTTGGCACGACGGATGGGACTTAAGACGATCGCCTGGGCTCAGGGAATTGGCCCTTTAAATCGTGCTTCAACACGCTGCTTGGCAGAAAAGGCTTTTACGGGTTGTGCGGCAGTGAGTGTGCGCGATCGCGCTTCTGCTAAGTTGCTGATGGACTGGAAGATTCCCTGTACGCTAGCGCCTGATCCGGTTTGGGCACTGGAGCCTAAGTCCGTTCCGGGTTTATGGAATTTGCCTGCTCCTAGAGTTGCAGTAGTGTTGCGTCCTCATCCAGAGTTGACTCCGTCCCGATTCCAAGTGTTGACCCGTGCTCTGGCTGATTTTCAAAAGGCGACTCAAACCTGTTTGCTGCTGATTCCGTTTCAGCCTGAGCAAGATTTGGCGATCGCCCAGGCAATTCAACCTCAGCTTCCTGGCCCCTGCCACATTTTGACGCTCGAAGATCCGCAGCAGTTGCGAGGCGTGTTTGAGGGAGTGGAAATGGCGATCGCCATGCGCTTTCATGGGCTAATCATGGCAGCCGCCGCTGAGTGTCGCTGTTTTGCGATTAGCTATGACCCTAAAGTCAGCCAGCTCATGCAGGACTTAGACCTTCCTGGCTGCACACTTGACCAAATTCCCAGTGACCCAAATCAAATCTGTCAAACCTGGCTGGAACTGTACGCCAACGGCGACCCACTCTCTGCTGACCAGATCCACTCCCTTCGAGACAGAGCCTTAATGCACCAAGACCTGTTGCACCAAGCTCTGAGAGTTTAAGGATCAGTTGTATCAAGCGCCCGCACTTGCTCCTCTGTTAATCCTGCGATCGCAATAACTTGCTCAAGTTCCATTCCGGTGGCTAGCAGGTTGCGGACAGTCTGGAGTAATTGAGACTGAGCTTGTTCCTTAGCGGCGCGTTCCTGTTCTTTTTCAAGTCTTTCCTGCTCTCTGGCAGCACGTTCCTGCTCTTTTTCAAGCCGTTCTTGTTCTTTTTCAAACTGTTCCTGCTCGGTGTCAGTTCGTAGCCAGTTGCCTTCCCGATCGCACCAGCGCAACCAGGAATCTGGCACACCCTCAAACTCACCTTGCCAAATTCCTAAGCCAAGCTCCAGGTCATCTAGCCAGATGAACGGAGCCCTTTCACCAACGGGTTGCTCCTGATATTGTCCCCCTGCCAGCTTGAAGTAACGCAATTGTCTGGTGTAGCGACTGTAGACGATGTAGTGCGGCACTCGTAAATACTGCTCGTATACCTCTAGCTTGCCGGGAGGTTTCATGTCTTGGGAGGACTCTCCGTTCAATTCAGGTGAGGTTGCAGGTGTAACAGCACTATGAAACCGACCTAAATCGTCTGCCTCGGTGCCAGGAGACAAAAACTCAACAATTACAGAGGGAAACTTGCCTTCTTGCCACACTACATAGCTGCGGCGCAAGTCTTTGCCCTCGTATAGACGAGACACACCGACCACCAGAAACCAATCTGGGCGTTTTTGCCACAGGGGGTGGGCGACATCGTAATAGAGGTTAAGGTCAGAGGCGGTGAAGCAGTTTTCGCGGCTGTAGCGGCTGAGGCGTAGAGTGCGGCTGAGCAGTTGCGGTTGCAGGTCGTGAAACTCGTCGGGCAAACCAGGCTCCTCTGGATCTTCGCTGGGCAAATCATACATGGTAGGCAGGGTTTCGCGGGGCGATCGCGGCGGGTCAGTTTGCTCAACTCGTCTTGCCCGACCTTCAGCCGTTAGGTTATCGAGAATGGACATAACCTCCCTCCTGTCTTAACTTTCGTAGCTAGCACTACACACAACTCACCAGCAATCAAAACTCTACTGCCCCTAATGCTCTTAAAGTCGCTCTTTGGGCGGCAGTAAGTCCAGTTGTGCCTGTGATGTTCATGCCTTCGTAGGGACGTTCTGCCCTGAGAGTTTTAAGACAGTCTCCGGTCTTGACTTGCCAAAGTTTGATCGTTTCGTCTTCGCTGCCGGAGACAAGATACTGTCCATCGGGACTGAAGGCGATCGCATTCACAGCTTTCCTATGCCCCTGCAACTGATTCAGGCACTCAGTCTGAGTAATATCCCACAGCTTAATCATCTGGTCGTTACCACTGCTAGCGAGAATCAGCGGTTCAGAATTAAGGCTAAAGGCGACAACTTGCACCCAACCCGCTTCCTGAGAAATGGTGCGGGTGCATTCCCCCGTGCTGACATCCCACAGTCGAATCGTTTGGTCGTCGCTGCTGCTGGCGACGGTGTTGCCGTTCGGGCTAAAGGCAACCGACAGAACAATCTTGGTGTGTCCCTCCAGCACGGTTAGACATTCGCCTGTATTTACATCCCAAAGGCGAACGGTTTGGTCATCGCTGCCGGTTGCTAGACGCTTACCATCAGGGCTAAAAGCAACAGAAAAGAGCCAACTTGTGTGTCCTCGCAATGTTTTAAGGCATTGTCCGGTACTAGTTTCCCAGAGTTTGACGGTGCGATCGCCGCTAGCACTGGCTAAAAGCTGACCATCGGGGCTAAAGGCAATCAGGCGCACTTGGCGGGTATGTCCACGCAGCGTAGCACGACAGCGTCCAGTTCTCACCTGCCACAGTTTAATGGTTTGGTCATCACTACCGCTGGCGATAAGCTGCCCATTCGGACTGAAGGCGACCGACCAGATGCGTCCAGTGTGTCCCCGCAATTCCTTAAAGCATTTCTCAGTTTGCAAATCCCACAATCGCACTGCCCGATCCTCGCCGCCGCTGGCAAGGGAATTTCCGTCGGGGCTACAGGCGACTGACCAGATCCAGTTGTTGTGTCCCTGAAAGCTGCGAAGGCACTGCCCGCTGTGAACTTCCCAAAGGCGAATGGTCTGGTCATCGCTGCCACTAGCAAGTGTCTGGCTATCAGGACTAAATGCCACTGACCAGACCCGACTGCTATGTCCTTGAAAGGTTCTGAGAAATTGGCGGGTGTGAGCTTCCCAAAGCTTGATGGTTTGGTCGTCACTGGCGATCGCCACCAGTTCTCCATCAGGACTAAATGCCACCGACCAGATGCGGCTGTCGTGGGGCGCAACGTACAAACATTCTCCCGTGCTAACCTGCCAAAACCGCACCGACTGGTCATCACCAGCCGTGACCAAAAGCTGACCATCGGGGCTAAACACAACGGATCGGATGCGGTTTGTATGTCCGTCTAAGAGGAGACATTTCCCTGTTTTTACATCCCACAGCCGCACGGTTTGATCTACGCCGCCGCTAGCAAAGTGTTTGGCATCCGGGCTAAAAGCAACTGACCAGACCCCGCCCAAGTGTCCCTCAAAGGTGTTGAGACAGTCGCCTGTGTTAACGTCCCACAGTTTTACCGTCTGATCTTCACTGCCGCTGATCAGGGTTTGACCATCAGGACTGAAAGCGGAGGACCAGACCCAACCTGTGTGCCCCTGCAAGTCCTGAAAACACTGTCCCGTAGCAGAATCCCACAGCCGCACGGTTTTGTCTTTGCTGCTGCTGGCGATCGCCTCTCCATCAGGGCTAAAGGTAATCGACCAGACCCACTCGGTGTGCTCCCGACAGGTATAAAGCTGTCTGCCGTCTGCCACCTGCCAAACCCGAATTTCGCCATCTTCATCGCTGGTAGCCAGGAGAGTTCCATCGGGGCTAAAGGCAACTGACAGAATGCTGCCCAACGTTTGAGCAAATACGGATTTCGCCAGATCCGCGTCGGTAAAATCAACCCGGTGCAGGCTCATATCGGCTAAATAGGCGTGCCACACTTTGACTTGAGCAAAATCGTAGTCCGTCAAATCGGTCTTAAGCTGCCGATATAAGTTAATCAAGTTGCCGCCACCATAGCCGCTCTGGTCAGCCAATTCTTGCAGCTTTTCCAAAACTCGATTTAGCTTCTGCTCAACGTCTGGCTTCGTCCGCAGTCGAGACGTGAGTTGATTGATAATCGGCTCTAGAACAATCCGAATCTGGCTTTCTCGAATGTAGTCTTTAGTTGAAGCTTTGAGCAGCGCGTGAGTGATAAACAGTGAGAGCTTTTCAGTGAGAATTTCCTGGCAAATTTGCTCAACTAGATTTTCAGTCACATACTCCATGACAACGGGCTGTTGCGTGTAGCTGTTGGACTGGCGATCGCCCGGTGTAGAGGTTGCTTTTTCAATTAGCGATCGCCGCCGCAGTGAGCCAATCGCCTCGATTAACTGTGTTTTGGTGACAGGTACCAGCAGATCTTCCTGCAAATCGGCGAAAGCAACAGGTTCCCGGTCGATCGCCAGCCAATACATCATTTCCCGCTCTAAGTCTGACAGGCGGCTAAATTGCTGGTCTAGCAGGGTGCGAATGTCATCAAAGACAGCAGTACCTTGTGCCAAAAATTCGGCAATGCTGCCATCAAATAGGTCTTGAATCGTGGTAGCGACAATCTTTAGCGCCAGTGGATTCCCAGCGTAGCGATTAGTGAGTGCTTCTAATTCAGCTTCAGAACCAACAAACTCACCTTTTGCTTTAAGAATTTCCTGTCCGTCAGTTCCCCGTAAGCCAATCAGATTCAGCGATCGCACGGGTAATGTATCGCCTTCCAGAGAGACAAATTCCCTCGGCTTTTCTCGACTGGTGATCACCAGACAGCTCTGGTGAGTCACTTCTCCCACTCGCCGCAGCAAGTCTCCATAGCCCTCATAGCCTTCGCGGTAATATCCGGCATAGTCACCACCACGCAAAATTGTTTCGGCATTATCCAATACCAGCAAGCAACGGTGAGTGCGGAAATAGTGAATCAGCCGAGTAATTCTAGCGCTGAGTTCTTTGGATAAATTAGCCTCAGTTTCCTGATCGTTCGAGAGAATACGGATTAGGTCGGCGAGGATATCTTCTATTGAGGGAGCGTTTCGGAGCGATCGCCAAATTACAAACTCGAACGGGTTATGAGGGGATATCTCTGTAACTCCTGCACCCTCAACGATCTCTTGTGCCAGCTTCACTGATAGAGACGTTTTGCCAATGCCGCCCATTCCCAACATGGCGATTAGGCGACAAGGTTGGCTAGTTTGAGTGCCCAAAATCCACTGCTTTAACGTATCTAGCTCTTCTGCTCGACCATAAAAGGTAGAAACGTCGATTGCTTCTCCCCAGTCACAGTGAGGGGTTAGGAACTGGGAACTGCGGGCTAGGGGGTGGGGGTTAGGGGCTAGGGTTTGGGGGCTAGAAGGAGCAGAAGTCGAGGATAAAGAGGCAGAGAGATCAGTAGGTTCTGGGGTAGGTGGAAGGCGGTGGAGGTTTCTTCGGAGGACGGATTGGAGGTTGCCCTTGCTGACTTTTTCGCCCAGAGATTCTGATAGAAGCTGCCATAGTTTGGAGCCGACATCTTTGATATAACCAGGGTCATACCCCGCTGAATCGGCAATTTCAGCATAGGTCTGCCCTTCCCAACAGCAGCGAAAGACGATTTCTTGAACGTCGTTTAGGCGCTCTTGCTGTAAGGCTGTATCTAAAATAGCCAGTGCTTCCTCAACGGTCATCGTGACTTGCCTTACTTCGATCTCTTGTTCACTTCATTAAACCACTCTGCAAACTGAATGGCTTCGATGCCGGCTATACAAACGTTTTAAGCTTTTTGCCTACTAAAAGAGAGCGGTAGATTAATCCCGGTGTAACGTATCAGTTTCTGCAACTACTAAGGATAATGTTCTCTCTACAGTAGAAGATAAATTTTGTACTCGAATCACCTTTTAAGGTATGAATGACGCGAAAACGACTAGGTTGCATGTCATTCATTCTTCTTAAAGTGTTTCTGGTAACGGAGACGGAATTGCTCTTTGACTGGATGAAGAACCTCTAGGGACAGTCCACTTAATTTGCTCGCTTGTCTAAGACTTTCTGTGCTGTTTAGGAATATTAGGAAAGTAGCTTTCCAGATGAAAATTCTTGCTTTCTTCCTGCCCTTAGCAACGATTTCCTTCGTTGCGTTGGGCATTGCTGCCTATACCGAATTGCAAATGGAACCTCAGCCTTTGCCACTAGAGGTAGCTCCTTCTACAACGCCTACGGATGCGATCGCCCAATCTCAGCTTCCCGAAACAGTGACTACTCCATCCGATACCTCGAGTTGGTCTGCCGTTTTGGGAGACACTTCTGCTCCAGAAGGCTGGCAGGTCACTCCTTGTGAAAATCCGACCTTACTATGCGTTTATGAAAATGGCGAAATCCTCGGCACAGTAATCCTATTTAGCCAACCCATTCCCAACTCAGAGTTTGAAGCAATGCTCGCTGACTCTCAAGGGGAACCCATAGCTGCACTCAGAGCGTGGATTGAGTCCCAATACAATTCAATTGAGCGCGATCGCACACTAAACGACAGCACCACCAGCTTTGTAGCTGAAACACCGGAGGAAGTAACAGTTGGTAGCCTACCTGGACTGCGCTACGGCTACACCACCACCCATGCCAACGGAGCCTTGATCGATCACGCCTATGGATATGTTGCGACAGATGGCACGACGCTTTATGGAATTGTCACAGGGGTAATTAGTCGCTCTCCTGCGGGGTCTTTCTCCAGCAATGAAGCCGCTCAACAGTTTGCTCCCCATCTTGCTGAAATTGTGGCACGGCTAAAATTGTGACACCAACTTTGTTGAAATCTATGGCAAGAGTTTTTGAAGGACGATTGTACGTCCATTACGGTCAAGCTTACGTTGAGACCGGAGATAGAATTTTTAGCGGACTAGAAGCTTCATTTGTCGGGCAAAACAACGGACTGTGCGGTGCTGCTTCACCAGGATCGCTCTTTCTCCTAACCGGGCTGCACACAGGTAGGGTTAACTTCACTCTCGATATATTTGATTCTCCTCCACCCATTGATCACTTCTGGGAAGAAATAGTGGAGGTTCCCTTCACCGTAGAAAGAGAAGAGGTTCGCTTGTTTGACTGGAATGGCGAGTGCGTATGCAACATTCCATTACCGCCAAGAACCTATCGTGTGCGTTACTGCGCTCACAACATGACTGGTGGCGGGCGAGCTGATACCTTGTTACAGGAAGAAGAGTCAGTAGACTCCTATTCCTTAGCATTCTGGCCAGCCCCTCTGTCTCCGGATACTATTTTGAAACAGACTTCTAAAACCGCAGCCTACTGGCATCGTTGGGTAAGAGAATTAAAGGTTTGAAAACCTTTTGCTAACTTGACGTGTCCATTTTGCCGATTCTAAGGACAGGGCAGCTGTGATGGAAAGCTGCACCTGAACGCCGTCAGTAGGTTTGACCACGGCAAAGTTTGCGTTTAATTACAAACGCTTGTCTTACTTAAGCGCTTTCTAATCTTCGTGATCTTCAAATGGATCGCCAAGTTCTTTGGAAGGGGGGCCAAACGAGGTATAAATAGAGAAGCCTGTAACGGCTAGCAAGAAAACACCAATAGAAATGCTAAAAACTGTTGCGGGTTCCATAAGCGATCAATTATGAGTAGTATTCTCTTATAATATTACGGATCGTTAAAATATTGAGATTTATCGCAGGTCACTCATGGCACAACAGACTCGGTTGGGAAATCTCCTCAAGCCTCTAAACTCTGAATACGGTAAGGTTGCTCCCGGTTGGGGAACGACACCGCTGATGGCTGTCTTTATGGGTTTATTTTTCGTGTTTTTGTTGATCATTCTGCAAATTTACAATTCTTCCTTGCTGCTCGAAGGTCTGGACGTAGACTGGAGTACGCTAGGTAAATAGCTTGCTGTAGCTAGATCGCAGCAGATAGTTTACAAGTTTTCCTTTGGTTGTGGATATTGGATGAATACCTGCCCCGGCTCGTCCGGGGTTTTTTGTTCGCCCTATACTAAAAAGTTGAGTCTGTCGTTAGAGGGGCGATCGCCCACCCGCAGTTTTAGGAGGAAGCAGCATGAATGTTTTTGGAATTGGTCTACCAGAAATGGCGCTGATTATGGTCGTTGCCTTGCTGGTTTTTGGTCCCAAAAAGCTACCAGAGATCGGTCGTAGTCTAGGCAAAGCGATTCGAGGCTTCCAGGAAGCGTCTAAGGAATTTGAAAACGAGTTTAAGAAGGAAGCGGAGCGGCTAGAAAAGACAGTAAGTCAGCCGATGGAAGCTAAGCTAGAAACTCCGTCTTCGCGCAAGGCGTTAGCACCCACCGCAACTGAAGCTGAAACTAAGGCTGAAGTAGCTGAGGCAGTTGAAGTAGCTGAAGCGGTTGAGGCTGAAGCAAGTGCAGATGAGAAGGTTACTCAGAGTTAGAGATTGAGATTAGGAATTGGGTAGGAGGGTAGTAGGCGATCGCCAGCAGTGACAGACACTTCAAATGACAGACACTTCTGCGGCTCCTGAGTTAGTGATTCCACAGTTAATTGTGGGGTTGGGCAATCCGGGAGCAAAATATGATAAAACTCGGCACAACATTGGCTTTGAGGCGATCGACCTGCTGGCGCGATCGTGGGGCATCAGCATGTCTGAAAATCGTAAGTTTCAGGCAGTTTTTGGCGAAGGACGAGGCCCACACGGCGAAAAAATTCGATTGCTGAAGCCGCTAACCTACATGAATCTTTCAGGGCAGTCAATTCGGGCAGCAACCGATTGGTTTAAGCTGCCGCCAGAATCGGTGCTGGTCATCTACGATGATATGGATCTAGCAGTGGGCAAAATTCGGCTGCGGCTCTCTGGCTCAGCAGGTGGGCAAAAGGGTATGAAGTCAGCGATCGCTCACTTGGGTACGCAAAACTTTCCTCGCCTCCGCATTGGCATCGATAGCCCCAAAAACTTTGCTTCCTCTGACAAAGACACCGTTTCTCATGTGTTAGGGCAATTTTCTAAAGCAGAAGAGCAGATTATGTCAGAGGTGCTGCAGATGGTCTTATCATCTGTCGAGTTAAGCCTAAAACAGGGAATTTCCAAAGCGATGAGCCTCTATAACAGTCGCTCTGTTGCTGCTGACAATAGCCTTGCATAACTTGCTAAAAGCCAAAGACTTTACTCATTTCTGCCTTAAGGCTGTTAGCTTAATCCTAAGACCTTCGCTAGATTCACTCTAAGCCTGTGTCAATACTCAGGCTGGAAATGCTGTGACTCAAAGATTCTAGGAAAGTCTAGAGCTAAATTTCTCCGGTTTTTGATTAGCCGAAAAAGCACTTTATGTTCAACGACTTTGGTTTAGAATCCCAACATGCCAGCTCACCAGAACCCACTCCAATCTTGTTTCAAAAAGTAGTTGATAAGTGTCATGTACTGTTGCCTGACACGCCACGACCAACCAGCGCCATTATTTTTGAAGACCAGTTTTATGTGTTTGTCAAATTCTTCCCAACCGTGGAAGCGGCTCGGCGAGGAGCTCAACGCATGACTGACAGAGGCAATACGGTTGTGCTTACTAGAATTCCAAAAGGACTGGTGCTATGGGTACTTGAACCTGAAGCGCAACCGGTAGGAACATCCTCCATTCAATAGGAAATAGCTCAAGTAGGAAATAGAAGTAACTGTGAGTTCCAAGCGTCTACCTGAAACGACTGCCTATGTCCGCATCACTCACCAGTCTTGGCAACAGGGCAGAATTGAAGGTGAGGTGACAGCGAGTGATTATCAGTGGCAGTTTCAGTGGCGCTTTAACCGAGGAGAGCTATCCGTTGAGCCTTCTCTAGGTAGAGCGCTGATTCAAGAACCACTAGGTCGCTTCCTAGAAAAATGTGACTACCAGCTTGAGCCAGGTGGAGATTATTCGTTTACGATTCGGGCAGAGATTTAACCGCCTAAGCCGTCAACCTGCCCAAATAACGCTCGATTAAGAGAATCGCTACAATGTCGTCGATTGGGCGGGGGAGGGTACGAATACCTTGTGGTAGAAGGCGAGACAAACCTTTTGGTGGATACATCTGCCAGTAGCGATCGCGAGCTTCCAGGGTGCTAAATCGCTCATCTACCATGACGATTCGCAGTGGTTCTGACAGACTGCTACTGAGCTTTTGCTTCCACTCTTTAGAGCTGGTTTGATCGCCCATCACTAGCATCGAAATCGGAAACTGTTTGCGTAACGACTGAATGGTGGCGATCGCCTCCTCTGCGGGGATCACCTCACAATAGAAGAGGCTGCGGTCTAGCCCCATGACTGCTACACCACACTTTTGGCGACCGGGATCAAAACCCAAAATAGCTGGCTGACTGGAGTCAAAGAACGGGGATACCATGCGGTTTGAAGAATAAAACCTGCGAGAATTCATTCAATTGAACTGTTCCTAATTATTCCGATCTGAATTGTTCCGGTCTGAATTGCTTGGGTTAGGGGCAGGCTGTTCCGGTCTAGGCGACTGCGAATCGGGTTGTTGTGGAACGAATAAGGGTGAGGATTGCTCTGTCCCAAATAAAACCTGGCCGTCTCGAACTGCAACTAGCTCTAACCTAACTGGACCCGCAGTATAGGTGATGTCTGAGGCGATCGCCTGGATTTCAACAGGCTGATTGTATTGCTTTACCTGGCGCAAAAAGTTGATCAAAGTTTGAGTTCGACCATCTGCAATTTGCGGTATGTCTAGCAATATGCCTGCCTGCCTGGCCCGAAACTGGGAGGCCGCTGCCAATAGCCTAATTCGGTCAAGCAGTTCTTCGTCCGTGGCAGCGGATGGATTGACAGAAACGGACGCTACAATTTCTCCATCTAAAAATACAACCTGATTGGGGGTGGCAGCCGCGAACACTTGAATGCAGGATTCTCCAGCTACAACACACGGTTCTCCCACGACATAGTTGCCTGCCGAAAGAATCCGCACAACGTATTCCTGTCCATCCCGAATTTGACTGACTAAACGCTCAACCTCAGCATTTGTAATATCGATGACTTGCTGATCTAAGTTATCTGCATCAGGTAAGATTTCTTGGACTGCGACTCGATTAGCCTCTAGCAATAGTTGATAAATTACCTGAGGCGCGACAGCCGGATCAACAATGCGAAAGGCACGAGACACAAGAGCTTGATTCCGCAGGAGAGCAACGTTGCCCTGGCGTAAGCCTTGAAACTCTCGCTCAAGAGATTGCACCTCTCGAACGAGGAATGTTCTTTGAGCTTCGAGTTGACGCAGCAGTTCTTCTCGTTCGGCGATCGCCTGATCCCGCAGCGCTAATTCTTCTTCCCGCTGTCGAATTAACTGCTGCCGCCCAACCTGAAGCTCCCGAATTTCTGACCGGAGGCTATTTGCCTGCTGTGTGACCCGACCCAGTTGAGCACGGGCCTGCTCAAAACTAGAACGGATCTGACCCAGTTGGCGCTGAGTTTGGTTGAGTTGGTTTTGAGCCTGGTTAAGTTGGGCAGCAGTTCCGGCTTGACGGGCGACCGCCGCTTCCAAATCCCGGTTAATCTGTCGCAGTCGCCTCCGGGCAGCCATTTGTTGCTCAATCGCCTGATCTCGTTGAGTCTCAATTTGCTGCTTTTCCTCGCTCACCTCTTCCAGGTCTTGGCGGGCAGTAGTTAAGTTCTCTTGAATTTCTTCATAGTCGAAAATACCGCGACGAAGCTGCTCACTTAAGGCAAACAGGAGCGCAAAAGTAGAAGCAGAAATAACGCTACCTGTGAGAACGGTAACAATCGTTGCAGTCTGTCGGGGGCGCAGGTTAAACAGGGTCAGCCGAGCTTTACCCACCCGCATCCCAAGGCGATCGCCCACCGTGGCGATCACCCCCCCCAGTACTAAAATTGCTGCAATCAGGACTAACTGAGCGGTCATCGCTGGTTAGAAACAGTCCAGATACAGCCTACTGCATTCTGAACGAGGTGAACGAGTCGATGCGTTGACTTAAGTAAATTGCTGGCTAAGGGCAACAGGATTATGAACGGTAATTTTCTTTTTGTGGATAGATATCATCTTATCTTGCCGCAGGTCACCTAGCAGACGAGTTACTGTCACGCGGGTAGAACCAATTGCCTCGGCGATCGCCTGATGCGACAACTTCAGGTCAATCGTGATCCCATCCGGGCTGGGCATGCCAAAGTCGCGGCAAAGAATCAGCAGGAAACTCACCAGCCGAGAACCCATATCTCGGTGTGCCAGCGTTTCGATCATCATCTCGGTTTGCAGAATCCGAGATGAAAGTCCCTGGAGCATCAGCATCGACAGCTCAGGGTTATCTTTCAGCGCCTTCTCAACCTGCTCAATTGGAACCGAGAGCAAATCAACAGGTGTAAAAGCAACGGCGTGGTAAAACCGATCAGAGCGATGTCCCGTGATTAGAGACAATACGCCAAACACGCTGTTTTCTCGCAGCAGAGCAACCGTAATTTCCTCTCCAGCCTCGTAGACTCTGGACAGCTTCACGGCTCCTTTGAGCAAAAAATAGACGCGCTCAGCGGGATCACCTGGAAAGAAAATAGTCTTACTTCGATCAAACGACTCCACCACAGGCGGAAAAGCCCCGCCACTCAGCTGCCGAAATACATTCGCTAGCGGTGGTCTATCTTGCGTCACTACCATACCCTCGCCCTACCCACTGTCGTATAGACTGAATCAGGTCATGCATAGATCCCCTGCTTCCTGTGAGAGATCTCTGACTTTAGAACACTAAAACTTAACTGCGAGACTGTTTTTTGTACACGACGATACAAAATCTGCCAACCTGTATCGAAAGTTCCTCAGTAAATCCACATAACTTTGCGTCGGTAGCGCTGAACTTGTTCAAAATTAAGCCAGGTTTGAGCTTTGATGAAGGGACTCGAAAGGCTTATGTTATCTACGATACAAGGCGATCGCCCTAAAGTGAAACGACCACACCAAAACGAATCCTCTATCCTTAGATCCTAGTTTTCCAGTATTCTCCTAGTTGCGCCTAAATAAAGATTTTTCACAGATTCTCATGCTGAACTTGACTGGCAAAAACGCTCTCGTCACAGGCATCGCCAACAACCGCTCGATCGCCTGGGGAATCGCCCAACAGCTTCATCAAGCTGGAGCCAACTTGGGCGTGACCTTCCTGCCCGACGAAAAGGGACGGTACGAAAAGAAAGTGGCAGAACTGGTAGAGCCGCTCCAACCCAGCTTGTTCTTGCCTTGCGACGTGCAAAACGATGAGCAGATCGAGTCGATCTTTAAAACCGTTGGGGAGAAATGGGGCAAGCTCGACATTCTGATTCACTGCCTCGCCTTTGCCAACAAAGATGACCTGACCGGCGGCTTCAGCAAAACCAGCCGCGATGGATTCAACCTGGCGATGGACGTTAGCGCCTACTCACTGGTGCAGCTTAGCCGCGCCGCTAGCCCCCTCATGACCGAAGGCGGCAGCATCATCACGTTGACCTATCTGGGCGGTGTTCGCGTCATTCCTAACTACAACGTTATGGGAATCGCTAAAGCAGCTCTGGAAATGAATGTCCGCTATCTCGCCGCAGAACTCGGACCCCAAAACATTCGCGTGAATGCCATCTCTGCTGGCCCAATCCGCACCCTGGCTTCTTCAGCCGTTGGTGGAATTCTAGACATGATTCACCACGTTGAAGAAATTGCCCCCCTACGCCGCACTGTCACCCAAACCGAAGTCGGCAATACGGCTGCTTTCCTTGCAAGTGACCTCTCTAGCGGCATTACAGGGCAGGTTCTCTACGTCGATTCGGGCTACGCCATCATGGGGATGTAAGGAAATTTCCAGCAAACAAAATGTCTGTAGGGGCAGGTTTAGCAACAGTTCTGTTGTTTCGATGCAAACACTTTGGCGAAACCTGCCCCTACCAAGGGTTTAAATTTCCTGCCAGAAATTTCCTAAGATCTTGAAGAGATAATAGAAATAGTTTTTTCACCAGCAATTTGGATTCAGGTTCATGCAAACCCGCGACCCCGCAGCGACTTCCTCAAAAAAGCGTCCTTCCTTTAATTTAGAGTTACCTGCTCGGACAGCCTCCGTTAGCCGAAAAACGGGTGAGACGGACGTACACGTAAGCCTGAACCTGGATGGACAGGGAAACTGCTCGGCAGCAACGGGAATCCCATTTCTGGATCACATGCTGCACCAGATTTCCTCACACGGTTTGATTGATCTGGATGTGCAGGCAACAGGCGACCTGGAAATTGACGACCACCACACCAACGAAGACGTGGGAATCACGCTGGGGCAAGCTTTAGCAAAGGCGTTGGGCGATCGCAAAGGCATTGTCCGCTTCGGGCATTTCCTCGCTCCCCTTGATGAAGCGCTAGTTCAGGTTACGCTAGATTTCTCTGGACGGCCCCACCTCAGCTACGGGTTAGAAATCCCTACAGAGCGAGTTGGCACTTACGATACGCAACTGGTGCGCGAATTTTTTGTAGCGATCGTCAACCATTCTCAAATGACGCTACACATTCGCCAATTGGATGGGATTAATTCTCATCACATCATTGAGGCAACCTTTAAGGCGTTTGCACGGGCGGTGCGAATGGCAGTCGAGGTTGATCCCCGCCGAGCGCATACCATTCCCAGTTCTAAAGGCGTGCTGTAGATGCCGGAAGGGCCAGAAATCAAGCAGGCGGCTGACCAGATTGCAAAAGCAATTGGCGATCGCCCCGTTACCGAGATCTTCTTTGCCTTTGAGCGGCTCAAGCCTTACGAATCAAAGCTAGTGGAACGAAAGGTTATATCGGTGACTGCCAAAGGCAAAGCTATGCTAATTGGCTTTGACAACCAACTGAGCATCTACAGCCACAATCAGCTTTATGGCAAATGGGTAATCAGAGCCGCCCATGCCTATCCCGCGACAAACCGCCAACTTCGGCTTGCCATCCACAACGAGAAGAAGTCAGCCCTGCTTTACAGTGCTTCTGATATCGAAGTTTTGACCGAGCCTGAGATCCTGATTCATCCGTTTCTGAGCAAATTGGGACTCGATGTCCTGGATGAAGCGACTACCGTTGAGCAGGCGATCGCCCGCCTCCACGACAAACGCTTCTACCGTCGCAGCTTTATTTCTCTATTGCTCGATCAGGGCTTTTTCTGTGGCTTGGGCAACTACCTTCGCAGTGAGGTACTGTTTGTCGCTAAAATCCATCCTACTCGCCGTCCTACCGACTGTTCTTCTGAACAGATTGATGCCCTGGCAGAAGCTGTCCTCTCCGTCAGCCGTCAGTCTTATCAAACAGGCGGGATTACGAATGGACTTAAGCTTGTCGCCCAACTCAAAGCTCAGGGGCAAAAGCGCAACGAATACCGCCATTACGTGTTTAACCGAGCCGACGAGCCCTGCTACATCTGTGGAACAGCGATCGTTAAAGAATTTTCAGGTGGGCGGCGATATTATTACTGTCCCACCTGCCAGCCCTGCGACTAATATTCCTACACCGTAGCAGGTGTCCCTGCAGATTGGGTTTGCTGTGCCATTTCGATCAGACGGCGAATCCGTTCCTCGGTGGGAGGATGAGTCCGAAATAGCGTCTGCAGCCCCTCTGCTGACAGAGGATTGACGATCAGCAAAGGCGACATGGCTGGGTTGCCGTGCATCGGGATTTGGTGTCCGACTTGCTCCAACTTTTCTAACGCACTGGCCAAAGCCGTAGGATTTTGGGTAATTTGAGCTGAACCTAAATCTGCGGCAAATTCACGGGTGCGCGAAATAGCCATCTGAATCAGAGCAGCAGAGAGAGGA
Source organism: Leptolyngbya sp. FACHB-541 (assembly GCF_014695875.1). Classification (NCBI taxonomy): domain Bacteria; kingdom Bacillati; phylum Cyanobacteriota; class Cyanophyceae; order Leptolyngbyales; family Leptolyngbyaceae; genus Leptolyngbya; species Leptolyngbya sp. FACHB-541. The sequence goes on from NZ_JACJPC010000041.1 coordinate 49,816, forward strand.
GCCAGCACAATCAGGAATAGCAGCCCAATTGGGTTTGCGCCTCGACGGGTATCTCGCGTCACGGGTCCATACAATGCGCCGAGGGTGAGAATACGCCCGACAAACGTGACCGCACCTCCCAATGTCCCTGCAACGGCTTGGGTGAGGGTATCGCGGTTGCGAATATGAGTTAGCTCGTGCGCCAAAACGCCCTCTAGCTCCTCAGGAGACAGTAAGTTAAGAATTCCTTGCGTGACAGCAACAGCAGCATGATTGGGATCGCGTCCTGTAGCAAAGGCGTTGGGCGACTCCGTTGGCACCAGAAACACCTTTGGCATGGGAATCTCTGCGCGATCGCTCAACTTAGCAATCATGTCGTACAAATCAGGCGCTTGCTCACGGGTCGTCGGCTGAGCTTGGTAGGAAGCTAGGGCTGCCTGGTCAGAAAAATACCAAGAGCTCAGGCTGGTGAAAGCAGCGATCGCCAACCCCCAAAACAGTCCTTGCTCATCACCAACCAAATAATAAGCAACTAAAACAATTAGTCCGCTCAGCAGTCCCAACAGAGCCGCTGTTTTAATTTGATTTCCAAACATACTTCACCTGATTCACGTTGAAAAATTCATATAGATAAGCTTTAGAATCTCAAACTGGAGGTATCTTTGGGTCTACCAGGTGGGTGAAAGGCTCTATATCTGAGGTCAGGACTTATAACAATAATTGGAATTTGTTGTCATCTGGATCTTGAGCTGGGAAGACTCTGAAATAGTCATGAAATGAGGCTGTTGTATGGAACCTGTTCTTGTTAAAGGGCAACTGATAACCTGGAAAGATGCTAAAGGTTTTGGTTTCATTCAACCGGCTGATGGAAGTCAAGAAATTTTCTTGCACATTTCCGAAATAAAAGACTCCACTCGCCGCCCGAAAGTAGGTGACACGATTTACTACTATGCTGTAGCTGAAGATGGTAAATTTCGCGCTCACAAAGCTTTTATCTTAGGAGCAAGACGTAAGCCAACTTTGACCGCTTCGAGAAATAAGGCTTTATCTAGCGATGTATCTCTCTCTCCATTTCCCGTATTAGAGACATTGCTGCTGTCGATTTTGCCCCTCGTCGGGTCATTGCACTTTGCTTGGGCAACCGCTAATCCGCTTCCACTCATTCTCTACCCTATGATGAGTCTGTTAACTTTCGCTTTATACGCTGACGATAAATCTCGGGCAAAGCGAAGAAGCTGGAGAACACCAGAGAAGACGTTACATTTATGTGAACTAGCAGGTGGATGGTTGGGAGGATTTGTAGCCCAGCGAAGACTCCACCACAAAAGTAGCAAGGAGTCTTATCAGTTTGAGTTTTGGGTGATTGTTGCACTTCACTACATCGCCTGGTTGGGCTGGTTATTTTTTGGCAAGTTCATAACAGCTTGATCTCTAGCAAAGTGAATTATCTATGGCTTTAGCGATCGCTGGAGAACGCAGTGGAGTCGGTAAAACAACGATTACGCTGTCTTTGCTGGCAGTTCTACGGCAACGACAGTTAAGCGTGCAGTCTTTTAAGGTTGGACCGGATTACATTGATCCCATGTTTCACCGCTACGTGACTGGGCGAGCGTGTCGGAACTTAGATCCCGTTTTAACCTCCGAGGCTTATGTGCAGCAGTGTTTTGCTCACCATACCCAGACTGTAGATTATGCGCTGGTAGAAGGCGTGATGGGACTGTTTGACGGTGCAACGGGAGTAGATGACACTGCCAGTACTGCTCACATTGCCCGTTTACTCAACTTACCCGTGCTGTTGGTAATCGATTGCAGCCGCTTGTCGCGCTCTGCCGCAGCGATCGCCCTGGGATATTGCTCCTTTGATCCCCGGCTTCAATTTGCTGGCGTTGTGTTGAATCGAGTCGGTAGCGATCGCCACTTGGAACTGCTCAAAGCCGCTCTAGAACCGCTAAACCTTCCTATTCTTGGTGTTTTTCGTCGCCACGATGATATCACCATCCCCGATCGCCACCTGGGACTAGTTCCTACTGCCGAACTGCCAGTCCTGGATAGCCTAATCAAACGTTTAGCAAACTTGGGAGAAACCTGCTTCGACTGGTCGCGCCTCCTTCCCCTCCTTAAAGCTCAAAGCAATTCCCCACCTCCGGAAAGCACCACAGTTTCCAGCCAAAGCCCTATTACCCTCACCCTAAATTCTTCTCCTCAGAGAAAAGGGCTTCCAACCTCCAATCCTCAGCCTCCGGCCCGTATCGCGATCGCCTACGATCGCGCTTTCAGCTTCTACTACGCCGACAATTTTGACCTGCTAGAGCAACTGGGTGCAGAGCTAATATTCTGGAGTCCACTGACTGATCCCGGTTTGCCAGCAGGGGTGCAAGGGCTTTACCTGGGGGGCGGTTTCCCAGAAGTATTTGCCGCAGAGTTAGCAAACAATCAAGCTGCTCAGCAAAGTGTCAGGCAAGCCATTCAAGCTGGAATGCCAACCTACGCCGAGTGTGGCGGCTTGATGTATTTGTGTGAGCAAATTGTTGATTTTGCAGGACAGTCTTGGAAAATGGTGGGCATCTTGTCAGCGACAGCCAACATGACAGGGCGGTTAACTCTCGGTTATCGGCGGGCGATCGCGCTGCACGACAGCCCCCTACTGCCAGCAGGATCAGAAACTTGGGGACACGAATTTCATCGTTCAGCCTTAAGTGCCAAATCAGCATTGCCTTTATATCAGCTTCGAGGGTATGATTCCGACAGCTTGATGTATCTAGAAGGGTGGCAATCGCACCAGCTTCATGCTTCTTACATTCACCTGCATTGGGGAGCGCACCCCGAAATTCCGGCTCGCTTCTTGACCCGTTGTCTTGAATTTGGTGAACTGCAGAATTAGTTATTTCGGCTTTACACAATCTGAAATGCAGCTTCAGGGTTTGTAGCTTCGAACATATTTCACAAGAAGATATCGATTTAGTAAAACTGGGCGGTTTTAGCAGCGATCGCCCATGTACAGAACGTATAGTTTGGTAAAGCTGTCAAGTTTGAAAATACGGAAAGATCGCCCGTTTATTCACCCTAGTGGAGGAAACAATAGGGTGAGGTGCGGATGCGCTTTCAAGGGCTAAATTTGACAATAGCCCCAATAGGTTGAGGAGGGGAAGGCCATGAGTACAAAACTAATTCAAGCCGCAGCAATCACTTTCTTGTTACATCTGCTGATGGGGGTTAGCGCACCTCGTGTGACTCAGACAACACCAGGAGCTTCAACGTTAGAGCTGACTCCTCATACTGCCGAGTTTCCTAGAGAAGGTGAACAGTTAAGAATACAAAATTAAGAGTTAAAAATGATGAGTTTAAACTCTTAGTTTTTAACTTTAGTAATTTTCAGCTTTTTGATTGCAATCTTTCAAGCTTTGCAGAGACGCAATTCATTTTGTCTCTACAAGAAATTTGCCTAGGATTACTCCCGAAAATGTACGGGTGAACTGTCGTAGTCCCTACTCTTTTTCCTGATTAATTGCTCTAGTTGGGCTGGGCGGGCTCAGGATTGCTTTGGGCAGGCGGTTGGCTGGCGGCTTCAATCTGCTGGGTAAAGTAACTTTCTCGGTAGCTAAGCTGTCGTGCTAGTTCCAAACCGCGTCGGAAGGCAGCGATCGCCTGATTGGTATTGCCCCGTTCGAGTTGAAGCTGACCAATCTCATCGTAAGCCTGCATGATGCCGTAACTGTTGTAGGACTGCTGCTCTACGTCAATCAGCAATTGGTAAACCACCAGCGCATCATCGGGGCGATCGAGTGAGCGGTAGAGGTCGGCTAATTTTTGCAATGCTTCGCTGGCATAGGCATACTGCTGTCCTGAACGCGCCACCGCAAACGCTTCCTGATAGTTGGTTGCGGCTCGGTCAGGGCGGTTGAGTGCCTGGAAGCTGTCGGCGATCGCAATTTTCAAAGGCGGAATCAGCGCATATTCCTGACGGCCTTGGTAAACACTGACTAGCTCTTGCTGGGCAGCGATCGCTTCCTCGGGCTGGTTGTTTTCCTGGTAGATGTAAGCCAACTGCTGCAAATATTCCACTTCTCGGGGGCGATCGCCTCTGGCGCGAGCAAGGGTCAGTAGCTCCTGGTAAGCTACTGCTGCCGAAGTATAGTCAAACCAGGCAAGGTGCAATTCTCCCAGTGCTGTTAGGGTATCTTGTTCGGTGGCTGCATCGCCCTGCTGCCGAGCCCGGATCAAAATCTGGTCATATAGCGTTACGGCTGGGTCAATTGCCCGCATTGTCTGGTAAGCCTGGGCAATTCTGAGCAACAAATCAAAATCGGGTGGTGTTTCAGCCTGTACTTCTTGTTCGATCTGTTGCAAGCGTTCGGTAATTAGCCGAGTTTCCGTCGTCTGGTTTTCTCGCCAAGCAATTTCTCCAACCCGACTGAGAGAGTCTACTTCTTCCTCGGCTCCCAAGACCCGCCGCAGTCGCAGTTCTCGATTCAAGATTTCAAAGGCTCCTGCTGGGTTTCCGGCAGCAAGCTCTTGCTCAGCCTGCACGCGCAATTCGTCCAGGGCAGTTGCCAAAACTCGCCGCTCTTGAGGGCTGAGAGGGCGATCGATAATCAGTTGGGGAAACAGGGGATCAGATTCGTCAATCTCTAGGGGATTGGGCGGAAACTGTTCTTCCTCTTGTTCTTCTTCCTCTTGTTCTTCTTCCTCTTGTTCTTCTTCCTCTTGTTCTTCTTCCTCTTGTTCTTCTTCCTCTTGTTCTTCTTCCTCTTGTTCTTCCTGCTCCTGGTTTTCTTCCTCTTGGGCGATCGCAGCTTGGGGAGCAAAAGAACGGAATTCCAGTGCTCCTAGAAGGGCGATCGCCAGCGGTAGGGCACTCAAATATTTGTAAGGAAGCCGTTTCAGAGAATCTATCTGAAATTTGCGCCGAGCAATACGCAACCCCATATCCCTCCTGAGAGAACGACTTAATTTAACTGCTGGCAGCGAAAAAAGCCTGTTAGAAACCCACCGCACCATAGCTTACCTACCGCACCATCCAGCCGCATCACACATTAGTTTAAACATTCATGTTTGGAATTTACACAAGTGCGCTACGCTACTATAGCGGTTTTCAACTGTATTCAGAGTGATGGGTTAAGCGGTGCTAACCTTAATGCAATTCGATACAGTTTTGTTAGCAACAATCTGTTGACATTCCGTTGACACTACTTAGATACCAACAGGGGATAGTGTGAAGGTTTTGGTGGTTGGCAATGGAGGGCGTGAACATGCCCTCGCCTGGAAGCTCTTGCAGTCTGCACGGGTTCAGGAAATCTTTTGTGTTCCCGGTAATGGTGGCACCGCTCGGATGGAACGCTGCCGTAATCTGGCAATGTCAGTTACTGCATTTGAAGGCATCGCGCGTTTTGCTCTGGTCAACAACATTGGTCTAATTGTAGTTGGGCCAGAGGTGCCGCTCGCCGCTGGGATCACGGACTACTTAAAAGAGCAAGGGCTAACAGTGTTTGGCCCGACGCAGGCAGGCGCACAGATTGAGTCAAGCAAAGCCTGGGCCAAAGAGCTTATGCGAGAAGCGGGCATTCCAACGGCTGAGTCGGCTGTGTTCACAGATGTGCGAAGTGCGATCGCCTATATCGCTTCTCGACCTGTGCCGATTGTCGTGAAAGCTGATGGACTGGCCGCAGGCAAAGGCGTGACCGTTGCCGAAACAACCCAAGAGGCAGTCGAAGCGATTGAGGCAGCCTTTGGCGGACAGTTTGGTGAGGCGGGTCAGCGCATCGTGATTGAGGAATTTCTCACGGGGCAGGAAGCGTCTGTCCTGGCCGTCACAGATGGTTTAACGATTCGGGCTTTACTACCCGCTCAAGATCACAAACGCATTGGTGAAGGTGATACGGGTGCAAATACAGGCGGCATGGGAGCTTATGCCCCTACCCCAATCGTCACACCTGCTTTGATGAACCGGATTCAGCGAGAAATTTTAGAACCGGCGATCGCCACCCTTAACCATCGTGGGATCGACTACCGAGGTGTTCTCTATGCTGGGCTGATCATTACGCCAGCAGGCGACCCCAAAGTGATTGAATTTAACTGTCGCTTTGGTGATCCTGAAACACAAGCTGTTTTGCCGCTGCTCGAAACTCCTCTGGAAACCCTGATGCTAGCCTGCGCCCAACAGCGTCTTGCTCAGCTTCCACCCCTGACCTGGAAGCCTGGAGCTTCTGCCTGTGTCGTGATTGCGGCAGAAGGTTACCCTGATGCCTACAAAAAAGGTAGCCCCGTTACAGGCATTGAAGCCGCAGAAGAGTCTGGGGCAGTAGTTTTCCATGCGGGCACTAAGCTCAAACAGCAGCAGCTTGTTGCGGATGGAGGACGCGTCTTAGGCGTAACCGCAGTAGGGGACAGCTTGGAAGAGGCGATCGCCAAAGCCTATCGAGCGGTTGACTGCATTGAATTCGACGCAATGTACACCCGCCGCGACATTGGGCACCGGGTCCTCACCGCCAATCCTTACCTTTAAGAACATGTAACAATCTAATAAAGAACGTAAACAATACAAACAGATTATGATGGTAAGTCTCTAGATGTCTTGCCGACCCCTCGCTTCGATGGTTGTACCTTGCTAGCCTTCCTCATCAAGATCAGAGAAATCATTGCCCGCTGGTGGTCTGATTTTACGCTTCAGACTCGTCTCATGGCAGCGGCAACCCTAGTCGTGTCGCTGATTATGAGTGGACTCACCTTCTGGGCAGTCAACTCGATCCAGCAAGATGCTCGACTCAACGATACCCGCTTTGGGCGTGACCTGGGGCTGCTGCTAGCAGCCAATGTGTCCCCCCTAATCGGGGACGACAACCGCACCGAGCTAGCCCGATTTTCCCATCGCTTCTACAGCAGCACCTCAAGTGTGCGCTACATGCTCTATGCCGATGAGGATGGCAACATCTTTTTTGGCATTCCCTTCTCTGAGTCAGAGGTGCAAAACTCTCTGTCTATTCGGCGGCAGATGAAGCTGCCTGACAACTATGCCAGAAACATTGACTACCCCATGGTGAGACAGCACCTCACTCCCGATGGTGAAGTCACTGATGTGTTTGTGCCGCTCAATCACAACGGCAAGTACTTGGGCGTGTTGGCGATCGGCATTAACCCCAACCCCACGATTGTCACTTCTTCTCACCTGACACGAGATGTGACGATTGCCGTTTTTGTTTCGATCTGGGTGATGGTGATCTTGGGTGCCGTTTCCAACGCTTTGATGATTACCCAGCCGATCAAAGAACTGCTGGTCGGGGTGAAAAATATTGCCGCTGGCAACTTCAGGCAACGGATCGACCTGCCATTGGGTGGAGAGTTAGGAGAACTGATCCTCAGCTTCAACGAGATGGCGGAGCGACTGGAGAGCTACGAAGAGCAAAACATTGAAGAACTGACTGCTGAAAAGGCCAAGCTAGAAACCCTGGTTACCACGATCGCCGATGGAGCCGTTCTACTTGACAACAACATGCACGTCATTCTCGTCAACCCAACTGCCCAACGGCTCTTTGGCTGGGAAGGCAACGAACAGGTGATTGGCGAAAACGTCCTGCAGCACTTGCCCGAAACGGTCAAAGCTCAATTAGCTCGACCGCTGTATGAAATTGCCGCAAGTGAATCCTTGATTGAAAACCTTCGCGATCGCGAAGGCACCGAATTCCGCATTACCGTTCCTGGCGCAACCAACCGGACGGTGCGAATTTTGCTTACCACCGTGCTAGACCAGGCGCGAGAAAACGTTCGAGGACTGGCAATCACTGTCCAGGACATTACCCGCGAAGTAGAGCTAAATGAAGCAAAGAGCCAGTTTATCAGCAACGTTTCCCACGAACTGCGAACACCGCTGTTTAACATCAAATCTTTTATCGAAACGCTACATGAGTATGGCGAAGATCTGAGTGAGCCAGAACGTCGCGAGTTCTTGGAAACCGCTAACCGGGAAACCGATCGCCTGACTCGTCTGGTCAATGATGTGCTAGACCTCTCGCGTCTAGAGTCCAACAAACGCTATCACTTTGAAGCGGTCGAGCTAACCCAACCGATCGAGCAAACCCTTCGAACCTATCAGCTAAATGCCAAGGACAAGGGCATTGAACTGATCCAGGAGATTGCGCCGAATTTGCCACCTGTTCTGGGCAACTATGATTTGCTACTTCAGGTGTTAGCCAATCTAGTTGGCAACGGACTCAAATTTACTAAATCTGGAGGACGGGTTGCGATTCGAGCCTATCCACTAGCGACAGAACAAAGCTCGGCGTCACCGCTTGTACGAATCGAAATTTCTGATACTGGCATCGGGATTGACCCAGAAGATCAGGAAGCTATTTTCGATCGCTTTTTCCGAGTTGAAAACCGCGTGCATACCCTTGAAGGCACTGGATTAGGACTGTCCATCGTCAGAAACATCATTGAAAAGCACCATAGCTCAGTCCGCCTAATTAGCGAAGTGGGAGTTGGTACGACCTTCTGGTTTGACCTGGCAGTGTACCAAGATGCCCCCCTTCCAGATATGCTCCCGCAAGGGGAAGCAGCCTTAAGCGGAACGGGAATATGAGTCTCAGGTGAAATGTGCGACTGGGTAAATTGATTTAGACTCTATTGGGTTTATTCAAAGGGGTGCAATTTCCTTACCCAGAAAATTGTTTGCCAAGAATGAAGCTGTCTCGTTGGATTCCCTACGGATTTGCGATCGCCCTGACCGCTGCTTCCCTCATTTTGGTGTCAATGCTGCGATCGCCCGTTGCTCCCATAGCGCTACAGGTGTTGGCAGGGGCGATCGCTTTGGGACTAATCGTTTTGGCAGTGAGTTCACTCTATGCTAAAGTCTACGCTGCCCGTCGCAAAGCCGAGATTAGCCTGAAAAAGCTTCAAGCCAGCGAAGCCCGTTATCGTCGCCTGCTAGAAACCGCCTATGAAGGCATTTGGGTGATTGATACTAACTGCACCACGGAGTACGTTAATCCTCGAATGGCAGAGATGCTGGGCTACCGAGTCGAGGAAATCATTGACTCTTCCATCTTTAAATTTATGGATGAAGCTGCCCAACGCGAACTTCAGTGGGAGATGAAGCACCATCCAACGGGCATTCGCGGGCAGTATGACTTGCGCTTTCGGCACAAAGACGGCTCAATCGTGTGGACAATTACTTCTGCCAACCCAATTTTTAGCGATGGGGGACTATTTCGCGGCACGCTGGCAATGGTAACCGATGTGAGCGATCGCAAACAGTTAAAGGAAACCCTGCACGATCGCGAAGCCCGCATTAGCCGCTTGATCGACTCCAACATCATTGGCATCATCTTTGCCAACTTTCAGGGCGAAATCAGCGAGGCAAATGATGCATTCCTCAACATGCTGGGCTACACCCAGGCAGATTTGCAGAGCGGCAACCTGAATTGGCTGGACATCACGCCCTCTGAATATTTGCCGCAGGACGAGGAGATGATAGAACAAATCTCTACAACTGGAGCCTGCCCGCCGTTTGAGAAAGAATATCTGCACAAGGACGGCAGCCGCGTTCCGGTGCTGGTTGGAGCGGCGCTGTTGCCTAATCCGGAAGAGGGCACGGTTTGCTATGTGCTTGACCTGAGCGATCGCAAACGCCTGGAAAACGAACTCAGCCGTCGCGAAGCAAAAATTAAGCGGCTGGTAGACTCCAACATTATCGGCGTGATCACCGCTAATCTTAATGGTTCTGTGCTTGAAGCGAACGACGCATTTTTGCAAATCATTGGCTACACGCGAGAAGACCTGAATCAGGGCAAGATTCGCTGGAATGAAATGACTCCGCCAGAGTACCAGCAGGCTACGGAACAGTCTCAACATGAATTAAGAACGCTAGGATTTTGTCACTCCTTTGAGAAGGAATACATTCGCAAAGATGGCAGTAGGGTTCCAATCGTGATCGGTTCTGCTCTGCTGGACGGTAGCCCCGATACGATGATCGGGTTTGTGCTAGATGTGAGCGATCGCAAACAAGCAGAAGCCGCCCTCCGGGAAAGTGAAGCCCGCTTTCGCTATATGGCAGACACCGCTCCCGTGTTGATTTGGATGTCGGGTCCAGATAAACTCTGCAACTATTTCAACCAGCCCTGGCTCAACTTCACGGGACGTACCCTCGCCCAAGAGATGGGCAATGGCTGGACTGAGAACATTCACCCAGACGATTTTGAACGCTGTCTACACACGTACACCACTTCCTTTGATGCCCGCCAAGAATTTAAGGCGGAATATCGGCTGCGGCGGTTTGATGGTGAATATCGCTGGCTGCTAGACATTGGTGTGCCTCGATTTACGCCAGGTGGAGAGTTTTTGGGCTACATCGGCTCCTGTATCGACATTGGCGATCGCAAACAAGCAGAAGCCGAAATGCAGCAAATTAACGACCTGCTAGAACATCGCGTTAGAGAGCGCACCGCTCAGCTCGAAACCGCTAATCAGGAGCTAGAAGCCTTCTCCTACTCTGTTTCCCACGATTTACGCGCACCTTTGCGTCATATCAACGGTTTTGTCAGCCTGCTGCAAAAGCAGGCTGCTCCGGTCTTAGATCCTGAAAGTCAGCGCTACCTGGATGTCATCGCAGACACGACCAAACGGGCGGGCACGATGGTAGACGACTTGCTCACCTTCTCGCGAATGGGTCGAGCAGAAATGCGCTACACCACGGTCGAATTCAATGAATTAATTCGAGATGTCAGACAAGACTTGGAGCCAGAAACAGCAGAACGAGAAATTATCTGGCAAATTCACCCCATTCCTAATATGCAGGGTGACCCAGCCATGCTGCGCCAGGTGATCTACAACTTGGTCGAAAACGCCATTAAATATACCCAGGGACGTACCCAAGCTGAGATCGAAATCGGCACTATAGGAGACGAGCAAGAAGTAGTCATCTTCGTCCGTGACAACGGACTTGGATTTGACATGCGCTATGCTCACAAGCTCTTTGGCGTGTTTCAGCGATTACACAGCGGGCCCGAAATTCAGGGAACTGGAATTGGGCTAGCAAACGTCCGACGCATCATTCACCGACACGGTGGTCGAACCTGGGCAGAAAGTGAACTAGATAAAGGGTCTACCTTCTACTTCTCACTGCCGCTCCGACCTCGAAGGGGTGAGGAATGACTGAGCTAAGACGCATCTTGTTAGTTGAAGATAGCCACCACGATGTTGAGCTGACCCTTTCTGCGCTAGCCGAGAACCACCTGGCAAATGAGGTTGTGGTGGTGCGTGATGGCGAAGAAGCGTTGGACTATCTCTACCGTCGAGGCGTATTCAAACTCAGGATGGAGGGTAATCCTGCAGTTGTGTTACTTGACCTCAAGCTACCCAAGGTAGATGGACTAGAGGTGTTGGCACAGTTAAAGTCTGACTCAGCCTTACGGATGGTTCCGGTGGTGATGTTAACCTCCTCCCGTGAAGAGCAGGATCTGGTTTCTAGCTACAACTTGGGCGTTAATGCCTATGTCGTAAAACCCGTTGATTTTCATGAATTTGTCGATGCAATCCGAGAAGTTGGGCTATTTTGGGCAGTCGTCAATCAACCGCCACCGGGTTGAACCCACTACCAGGGTAGTAAAACCTGAGGCATGAAGATCTTCAGACAGACAATGACCTGCAAAATTAGCCCGCGAGGATAACGATGATGCAACCGCTACATGTTCTTCTTCTGGAAGATAGTTTGTTGGATGCAGAATTGATCCAGGCAAATTTGACTACTAACTGGCCAGAATGCAAGCTGACTCGTGTGGAAAATCGGGCGGACTTTCTAACGGTGTTAGAAAACAACACGTTTGACTTGATTCTGTCAGACTATTCGCTCCCCACATTTGATGGACTCACTGCCTTAGAAATTGTCCGCGATCGCTGCCCAGAGGTACCCTTCATTTTTGTCTCTGCCAATCTGGGTGAAGAAGTGGCGATCGAAACTTTGAGAAACGGCGCGACGGATTACGTCCTCAAGCAGCGGCTAGAACGCCTTGCACCAGTAGCAGAAAGAGCCGTCCGAGAAGCCAGAGAGCGAATTGAGCGCAAATGGGTTGAGCAAGAACGGGCGCAACTGCTGACTCGTCAGCGCCAATACACCAGTCGCCTGCGGAAGCTAGCACAAGCCTCGATCGCGATTAATTCCCTCCTTTCGATTGATCAAACGCTGAAGCTAATTACTGAGCAAGCTAGAGAAATCATTGAAGCGCACCAGGCTGTCACCAGCATGACAGTAGACGGCAATTGGACACAGGCAATCAGCGCCATGTCGTTATCTGATAAATACGCTCAATGGCGGGACTACGAGGAACCACCGAACGGCTCTGGGATTTATTCCTGGGTTTGCCGCATGAATCGTCCGATGCGAATGACGCAAGCGGAACTAGAGTCCCACCCAAACTGGCGAGGATTTGGCACGGAGTCCGACCGTCACCCCCCCCTGCGGGGCTGGTTGGCTGTGCCTTTAATTAGCCGTCAGGGCAATAACATTGGCTTGATTCAGCTTTCGGATAAGTATGAAGGTGAGTTTACCGAGGAAGATGAAGCGCTCTTGGTGCAGTTGGCGCAGGTCGCGGCAGTGGCGATCGACAATGCCCGACTTTACCTGCAATCCCAGGAGACAAATCGGATTAAGGATGAATTTTTGGCGACGCTTTCCCATGAGTTGCGATCGCCCCTCAACCCTATCCTGGGCTGGTCTAGACTGCTCCAAACCAAACGATTTGACGAAGCAACGCTAACGCGTGCCCTGCAAACGATTGAGCGGAATGCCAAACTGCAAACGCACCTGATCGAAGATTTGCTAGACATTTCGCGCATCATTCAGGGCAAGCTGACGCTAAAAGTTAGCCCTGTCGATCTGATTTCGATTGTTGAAGCGGCGATCGACACCATGCGTCCTGCGGCTGAAGCCAAGTCGATTCCCCTCAAAGTATTGCTAGAACCTTCAGCGCCCTCAACTGGTACAGCGATTGAACCCGACTGGAAGACGGTTGATGCTAACCCGATCTATGCTCGGTTTCAAACGATGGGCGACCCCAATCGGCTTCAACAAATTATCTGGAACCTGCTGTCTAACGCAATTAAGTTCACGCCTCAAGGTGGGCAAGTCGAAATTCGTCTATCGCTGGTTGAACCTGAAACCAGCCCCGAGAACGGACTGTCTAAAGCTTCTGTTCATGCCCAATACGCTGAGATTGCTGTCAGCGATACAGGTAAGGGAATTAAGCCTGAATTTTTGCCCTTTATTTTTGACTATTTTCGTCAAGCGGACGCCTCAATTACTCGGGTGTATGGGGGCTTGGGGTTGGGGCTGGCAATTGTGCGCCATTTGACCGAGCTACATGGTGGCACGATCTGTGCTGAGAGTCTGGGAGAAGGACAGGGTGCCACTTTTACGATTCGTTTGCCGCTGTTGGTGGCTCAACCAGATGCACAAGAACGCAGTTCTTCTGGTCCTGCAATCAATCTCAAGGGCATCCAAGCGGTGGTAGTAGACGATGAGGTCGATACCCGTGAAATCATCACATTGATTCTAGAAGGGTATGGCACTCATGTGATTGCGACCGCATCGGTGAGCGAAGCGTTAGAGGCAGTTGAGCAATTTAATCCAGATATTTTAGTGAGTGACATTGGGATGCCGCTCGAAGACGGCTATGCCCTCATTCGCAAAGTCAGAGAGTTAGAGCCAGGTCGAGGCGGCATGATTCCAGCGATCGCCCTCACCGCCTATGCTCGTCCTGAGGATCAACACCAGTCCCTCACAGCAGGCTTTCAGCTACATGTACCCAAACCTGTAGAGCCAGAGAAATTAGCCAAAGCTGTAGCAGATCTGGTAGGACGTGCCCCCGCTAGATAATTTTCCCTTTCCCAAAAATCACAAAAATCTTAACGCCAAAAGAACTGGATGCAGGTTCGTAGTGTGGCGCGATCGCGTTCTCTTAGCTCCTGTTCAACCTGACTGTATTGGCTCAGGTCAAGCATCTCCTCCTGAAAATCTTGTCTTGAAGCCGGATCGTAAGGTGGAAAAACGCGGGTTGCATTCACGATTCGATTTCCTTCTACAAACCCTCTAAAGCAACTGCGATTAGCGCCCATTTGGAGACCAATCACTGTCCGTCCGGCTTTGCGAAACAAGATAGATCGGCTGGACGTTTCAGAAGCGTGAATTGCTTCGTAGTAGTATTCACCCGTTGGCAAATTTTCAAGGGATGGAGCAGGGTTTGCATTGCTCATTAAAGGAACTGTCAGCACAGGAACCAGTAGGAACAGAGATACAGCGAATCGAACCGGAATCTTCATAGGTAGAGGATCTGCAGAAGATCTGTGGAGATCATAAAGAATGAGAAAAATGTATCACAAGCTACATTTTGCAATATGGCTTCGAGAGATCTTGTATAACTGCGTCACTACATGTATAACGCTTGTCATTTGAAAGCAACAGCTAAAAGTAGTTTGCTCTTCGTTGCCTTGTCAGGAACCTATCCTATCTAAGATAAACAGCTATTTCAGGCGATCGCCCACGCCATCTGTTGATGATTTCCTATTAAAGATTGACCTTCTGTCATTTATGGATTCATCGCCAACTGAATAGCTCTTTGTTCTAATCCGCAAGTTATCAAGAGCAGTTGCTTACAGTTACTTAATTGTATTCATTCCCGTTTAGCCCCAAATCCCATAAGCTTTCACATCAAGCCGCCTCGTCTCAATCACCTAATCATCCAGGCTAGGCAAAACTCTGCTAGGTAAGTGACTCATTCACACTCGCTCAGTCGTTCACGTTCCTATTAAATATTTTTTCTACCGTGCAAAATTTAATTCTTGCTCACACTGTTTCTACTGCCAAAAATTCAACCTTAGCTCCCCTGAGCAGTTCCGTTTCAGTTGCATCTAGCCAGCAACTTATCTTTATTGATGCGGCTGTACAAGATTATGGGAACCTTGCAGCAGGGGTGACCCTAGGTGCAGAAGTGATTGTTCTTCACCCCTATGAAGATGGGGTGACACAAATCAGTCTCGCTTTGGCAGGGCGGACTCAGATCTCCAGCATTCACCTTGTGGCTCACGGTAGTCCTGGCAGCTTGCGGCTCGGCAACGCCAAGCTCAGCCACGAAACCTTGGCGCAATACCAAGCCCAGTTGCAGCAGTGGCGCAATGTGTTGAGCGATCGCGCCGAACTGCTGATCTATGGGTGTCGGGTTGCCGATACCGCAGTGGGAGTTGCGTTCACTCAAGCACTAAAGTCTTTGATTGGCGTTGAAGTTGCTGCTTCTACTACCCCGGTTGGACATTCTGCTCACGGTGGAAACTGGGATCTGGACGTAAAGACAGGTGGAATGTCGGCTGCTCTGGCTTTTTCGAGTGAGGCGATCGCCACCTATCCCGCGATTTTAGAAGAACCTGAAACCTATTTTGCCGAGGATTTCTCAGGCGCAAGTGGCGCAACTCCACCTCCAGGCTGGACAGTCAATGTGATTGAGGGGAATCCCGAAACGGATCTCTGGCGCTTTGATAACCCTGGTAATCGCAATGAAATTAATGAGCCTTTGAACCCAAATTTTGACAATCCAGTCGCAGTCTATGACAGCGATTTTCTCTCCGATGATGACGTAGCCGAAAATATTACGCTCGAATCTCCTGTTTTTGATGTTTCGGACGCTGAGGCTGTCATTCTGCAGTTTGACCAGGTGTATGGTGGAATCGCTGCGGGGATCAATGCCAGTGAAGTGTTTGTCGAAGCTTACAACGGCACAGAGTGGCAATCCGTTTATTCCTCTAACACGGGCGATTACGACATCAACACGCCGACCGTCGATTTGACTGAGGCGCTAGGCGGTTCATCAGAGGCGCAGGTTCGCTTCCGATTTGATGGCAACTGGTCTTATCTGTGGGCTGTCGACAATGTCAGAATTACCGACAACCTGGTAGCGGGTGTAACCACGCCTAGCGGACTGGTAGCCGTGAGCGAGAGCAATGTTCCCGATCCGCTTGATTTCCAATTTGCGTTGCAGAGCCGCCCGACTTCGGATGTGACTTTGAGCTTCGCGGTAGATGGCGATCAGCTTCAGCCGATCCGGTCGATCACGTTTACAGAAGACAACTGGTTCGTTCCCCAGACTTCCGTTGTGGAGGCGATCGCCGACGACCTTATCGAGGGTGAAGACCAATCAACCACCGTCAGCGTCACCCTCACCAGTGACGACCCCAACTACAACGGGTTAGTGGTAGAAGACGTTCCGGTAGAAATCACAGAAACGACGATTCCGGGCTATACCAGCTATCGCACCGTTGAGAAAACCTATGCTGACCTTTCAGAACTAGCAACGCTGAATCCAGATCTCGCAAGTTGGGTAGACATCGGCGACAGCTACGATAAAGTTACTCCCGGCGGCTCAGCTGGCTATGACATCTTTTCCCTGGAAATCAGCAACAAAAACAGCGATCTACAAGAAGAAAAACCCGTCTTCTTTGTCCAAGGTGCTATTCATGCGCGGGAATATTCCACCACAGAATCTGTCACTCGCTTTGCCGAGCAGCTCATCGCTAACTACGGCACCGATCCTGACACTACTTGGATTCTGGACAACTTTGAAGTTCGTGTGGTGCCCATCGTCAACCCCGACGGACGCAAGTTTGCTGAACAAGGTTATTCCTGGCGCAAGAACACCAACCCCGGTGATGGCACAGCGGAATTTCCTAACTACGGCGTTGACCTAAACCGCAACTACGACTCTAAGTGGGGAGAAATTGGAGAAGAAGCGGCAAGCACTGACCCCGCTGATTTGACCTATCAAGGAACGGCTCCTTTCTCTGAACCAGAGAGTCAGGCGTTGCGGGATTATTTACTGGAAACTTTCCCAGACACAAAAGGCCCTGGCGACTTTGACCCTGCTTCAGAAGACACATCAGGTGTCTACATTGACGTTCACAGCTTTGGCGATCTGATTCTCTACCCGTTTGGCTGGACAGATGAACCCGCTCCTAACCAAGAAGCACTGCGAAATCTGGGACTAAAGTTTGGTTATTTTACAGGGCTGGTCGATCAGGCTTATGACGTTTCGCAGGCGATCGGGCTTTATCCCACAAGCGGAACAACGGACGACTGGGTTTACAGCACGCTAGGAGTTCCGGGCTACACCTTTGAATTAGGCTCCGCTTTCTTCCAAAATACCGAAGACTTCGAAAACGTCATTGTTAAAGAGGTCATTCCTGCCTTTTTCTACGCTGCAAAATCAGCCCGATCGCCTTACAAAACTGCGGGAAGCCCAGATGTGACTGGCATACAGCTTGATCTCAGTCAGGTGCTTGCAGGAGCAGCAGTAGAGCTTTCTGCAACAGCGGATTCGACTCGTAAAGGAGACGGGGTTATCGGAACCACACCCGATGATCTCGAGATTCCAGAACCTGAAATCGTTGGTGGTGCCCGTTATTCGATTGGCTTACCTTCCTGGACAAAAGAAACGGAGACGTTTGAGTTATTTGCGGCAGACGGCGCATTTGACGAAGCAGTCGAAGAACTAAAAGGCACTATCGATACGACTGGTTTAGGGGTGGGTCGTCTCACGATCTTTGTGGAAAGTGCTGATGCAGACGGCAACTATGGCGTTCCTACGGCGGTCTTCCTGGACGTATTAGAAGCTCCTGGTGCCAATACCACTGTCTTTGACGGAGATGCAGAGGCTAACCAATATGTAGGGGGCAACGGCAGTGACACAATCTACGGTCGGGGTGGCAATGATCTGATCGCGGGTGGTCGGGGCGATGACCTGATCATTGGCGGCAATGGTGATGACTTGCTGCGCGGTGATGCCAACACCTCGTCCTCTGGTGGTGGTCAGGGTGGTGATGATGTCATTTACGGCGGTAGAGGAAACGATCGCATCAGCGGCAAACGTGGCAACGACAAGCTGTATGGCGATGCAGGCGATGATGTGCTGTACGGCGATGCCGGAGACGACCTCCTCTGGAGCGGTGCAGGCAGCGATCGCCTTTACGGTGGTGCAGGCAGCGACACCTTTGCGATCGGCGTAGGAGGTGGCACAGACTACATTCAAGGCTTTGAGGTCGGCAAAGACCTGATTGGTCTAGTTGGCACACTCAGCTTTGGTCAGTTGTCTGTAACCCAAGAGCGCAAGAATACCTTGATCAAGTACGGCGATAATGTGTTTGCCGTTCTCAATCAGGTCAGTGCAAGTGCCTTGAGTGAAGCTATTTTCGTTCCAGTCTAATGTTCAACAGCAGGACTGATGTAATCTCTAGAACAAGCGTTTCTGATTAAAGGCACTTTCGGAGAAAGGTTGTTTTACGAAATGCCCCTTTTCCGAAAGTACCAATCTGCACTCCCAATTGCATTCAGTTACGTCCTATCACGACAAGTTCACCAAGCACAAATAACTCGTACAACTCAACCGTCTTAGGACGTTCCAGTGCAGCAACTTAGGCAACTACCGGTGAGAGAGCTATTAACAGAAACTTAATTGAGAATTAGGATTTCAGCAGTTCCCCTTCAGAACCTCGCACAATTTATTTAAGCTTTCCTTCCGTTGTGCGATCAGTCTCTTACCAAGTTCTTCTAAATACTCAATATTGCGTGGACTTGCGTTATCCATCTGATCGTGTCCATTATCACTACTGAGTGGAACTTGAAATCGGTAGTAATTTCTGTTCTCTCCTTCAGTAATCATCAGTTGATCAAGTTGATAGGCAACAGCCTCACTTTGACCATCTAAAACAACATTAAGTATAGGAATTGCCCACTTAAGTTGTCCCCAATCCTTTACGTCTTTATACTTATATTTTTTAGTTAGTGAACCAGTACCCAAAGAAACAACAAGCATATCAGCACGCTGCAATTCTTGACCAGTCTCCCTTCTATAAGAAATCATAGCTTCCATCATTGCCAAGGAAGAGGGATTGTTTGCAAAAATACCACCATCTATCAGAGCATAGTAGCCTTCAGATGTACGATGAACTGTTTCAAGCTTATAGGGTGGGAAAAAGGTTGGTGCAGCAGAAGTTGCCATTGCCGCTTGAACCATCTTGAATCCCCTACATACTTTTCGACTGTCAAGGCTGTCAGATTCTTCTGCCTTGTGATTACTCGTAAAAAAAACTGGTGTTCTCAGTTCAACATCATAGCTCGCGATGAAAATCTCTCGTAATGCATCTTCAACACAAGCTTCACCTAAAAGCTCTTCTAAAACTTTTTGTCTACCCTCGGGATTGAACTTAGGTTGTAACAGATTATCTACAGGTGTTGGAATGTATTCACTGAAAATTTTTCTTCCAAATTTTCGGTAGAAATGTACAAGTTCAGCTGCTGTGTACTCTGGTTCGTGATTAAAGCTAGAATCCGAGTTTTTTTTAGTTAAACCTAATGCTAAGATGCCTCCTGTCGAAGTGCCTGAAATTAGATCAAACATTGTCGCTATTCGCTTTCCTGTGCGTTCCTCAATGTAGTTAAGAAGCATGGCGGGAATAATACCCCTAATACCACTACCGTCAATTGAAAGAATTCTTCTCTTAAATTTAGAAATCATAATTTGTATCCTTGAATTTCAGTCCGAATGCTTACTAAAAATTCTGTGGAGTACTGTTGCAATCAAGCAATTCAACTGGCTACAGATTTGAACTAAGTTTAAACCTCATACATCTATTAAGTGCTCGTATAAGGTTAGGAAAAGGTCAGAAAAAAGTCAGGTACATTATGAATTGTCTTGAAGCATCGCCTTTGGAAGAGCAAGTTAGTTCAACAAAGGGGCTAAGCTCTTTATTGATGTCTGAAGAGGTATGGTTCTGTCAGATCTCTCTGCTAAAAAGTTAAAGTTTTACTAAATGAATGTGCATTAGCCTACCAAATGAAATTCCGAAATCCGCTAAGGTCGTGCTATCGAGAATAAAGTGTGATCTTAGCTACATCTCCATGCGTCTAGAGCAGTTGAAGGCTTTTTTAGCAGTAGCAGAGACGGGCAACTTTCAGCAGGCTGCCCGTCTCTGTGGTGTAACTCAGTCTACGATTAGCCGTCAGGTTCAAAGCCTGGAAGCAGATTTGGGTCTGCCGCTATTTCATCGGACTGCTCAGGCAAAGTTAACGCTGGCAGGCGATCGCTTCCTCCCTCGCGCCCGCAAAATCTGTCAAGAGTGGCAAAATGCGACTCAAGAGTTAGCAGACCTGCGCGAAGGCAAACAGCCAGAACTATGCATTGCCGCAATCCATTCCGTCTGTGCTTACTATTTGCCACCTGTGCTTCAGCGCTTTTGTCAGGATTATCCAGATGTGCAGTTGCGCGTTACCTCTCTGGGCAGCGATCGCGCCCTTAAAGTCTTAAAAGATGGACTGGTAGACGTGGCGATCGTGATGAATAATCGTTTCCTAACCGCAACACCGGAGATGGTCACAGATGTTCTTTACAATGAGCCAGTCGAGATTTTGATGGCGGCTGAGCATCCCCTAACTCAGTACGAACAGGTGCCCTGGACTGAGCTAGTACGCTATCCCCAGGTCGTATTTAAGGATGGCTATGGAATGCAGCGGTTGGTGCAGGAGCAGTTTCAGCGCCAGGGTGCAGTGTTAAATGCTGTATTAGAACTGAACACACTGGATGCTTTTCGGGGAATAGTGCGTCAGGGAGAACTGATTGCCCTGCTGCCTAAAGCTGCTATCCTAGATGCCCAGCTAGACACGACATTAGCAGTTCGCCCAACTGAGGCTCCAGTTTTAATTCGGCAGGTCGTTTTGGTGACAACTCAAGATCGGTTGCAAATTCCTCCTATTCAGCGCTTTCGGGAACTGGTGCATCAGTTATTTGCTCCAGAGAACGATGCGGCAAAACTGCCTCAGATGAATGCCGATACCTCACCATCCGCTGCCCATTGCCAGATTCGGCACTCCTGATCAATGAGATAACCTTATATTTTTACCAGGGCTAGGACGATGAGCGATGCGTTCAGGGAGTTATTGAAAAGAGTCGGCAGCGGTACCCACACAAGCAGGAATTTGACACGTTGGGAAGCAGCTGAGGCAACCCGGATGATGTTGACCCAAGAAGCGACTCCCGCTCAGATTGGCGCATTTATGATCTCTCATCGGATTAAGCGACCCACGGGCGAAGAGCTAGCCGGTATTCTAGATGCCTACGATCAGCTTGGGCCCAAGCTGCAACCGATCGCCTCTACCCACCCGGTGACGGTTCTGGGAATTCCTTATGATGGGCGATCGCGCACCGCACCGCTTAGCCCCATCACAGCTCTAATATTGGCTGCGGCAGATTGTCCAGTAATTATGCATGGGGGCGATCGAATGCCGACTAAACACGGCATTCCCCTGATTGAGGTTTGGCGAGGACTGGGGGTTAACTGGGCGCTGCCGCTTGACCAAGTTCAAACCGTTTTAGAACAAACCGGACTGGGGTTTGTTTACCTGCCATATCACTTTCCGCTAGCGCAGGGCTTAGTTCCCTATCGCGATCAAATTGGCAAACGTCCACCTCTAGCAACCGTTGAGTTAATCTGGTCGCCCTATGCCGGAAATGCTCACGTTGTTGCGGGATTTGTCCATCCGCCTACCGAGACCATGTTTACAGAAACCTTTGCACTGCGAGGAGCCAACCAGTTCGCCACCGTCAAAGGGTTAGAAGGAAGCTGCGACCTGCCTCGCGATCGCACTGCCATCATTGGCATCGGTCAACCTGGCGGTCAAGTTCCTCTAGAGCGTCTGCTGCTATCCTGTCGGGACTATGACCTGGCTGGCAAAGACGTTCCTCTAACCACCACCACGCAACTGCTTGAGGACATTCAATCCGTTTTGCAAGGACAACCCGGCGAGATGATGCAGTCTGCGATCTGGAATGGCGGCTTTTATCTCTGGCGCTGTGGCGCTAGCCTTGATCTGCAGTCCGGTTTGGCTCAAGCAGAACTGCTCCTCACGTCTGGACAAGCCCACGCAAAGTTGCAGCAGTTAAAAGCGTCCGTCAGCGCATTTGTCGCAGTTCCCAGTTAGAGTGCTGGTTCCATTTCTCTCTAAAAGAGGGCTACAGATGGAAGGGCACCCCGCGACGCGGGGTGCCCTTCCATCTGTAGCCCTAGTTCTTG
>NZ_JACJPC010000042.1:0-152954 GCF_014695875.1 Leptolyngbya sp. FACHB-541
TCTGCTTTGCGGTCTGGTAATAAAGCAATCGGTTGATGACAATCTAAATCCACTAAAATCGTGCCGTAGCGTTGTCCCTTACGAAAGGCAAAATCATCGACCCCCAGAACTTTTGGCACTGCAAATTGAGGCAGAGGAAGCCTTTTGATCAGGTTCAAAAGTGTACTCCCACTCACGGTAGTTCCTAGATGATGCGCTAAACGAGATCCTGCTGCACCGCCTAAGGAGAGTCCGATCTCTTGTAGTCTCTCTACCAATCGCAGGGTCTTTCTAGCCCAAGGAGCTACCAATTGTGCTAACCGTTCTGTGAAAATACGACGATGGCAATTGGAATTGAGACAAAAGAATTTGCGAACGTGTAAATGCAAGGTCATGCTGTATTGAGCCAGGCTGAGATCTTGCAGGCTGCGTTCATAGCCGCTATGAACACGGTGGCTAGAAACGCCACAAAGCGGACATTGGGCAGTTCTTTGAGTTGATGAGACGGTTACGAATAGATGGTGATTAACAGTATCGAGGTTCCAGTTGTCCAAGTGAATTTGTTGGGTATCTGGCAGAAAATGTCGAAGGAATTCCACGTCCTTTGAAATCCTCAAGGGGAGATATCTTGATCATGCCCTAAGATCACCAAAAGCTGGGATGAGCCCTAGGAGCTTGACATTTAATAACATGTAGAGAACCTAAACTCGATGACACCAAAACCAGGACAAAACTTCTGGAAATAACGCTAAACTTACTCGAAATTGAAGAATTGGAATTTAATATTCATCTGTCTTACAAAGATGTTTATCAGCTTTTTCAGAATGAATATGAACGTTGTCGCAGCCTGGTTGAAATTAACGAACGCTATCTGGCTAAGCAACAGCACCGCTCCAAACCAAACACTAAGATCGTCAAGTTCACTTCGGCTGCATCGAAATCAACCAAAACAGCGAGTAAAGGCTTCGCAACCTCATAGCCCGGACTATGTAACCTAGACCGTGTCTTGCTTGACTTAAATTGAGAGCGTTTTCGATAAGTAGAAAGCCCCAATTATTTGTAGGATGTGTTAGCGATCGCGTAACGCATCAAAGCCTTGCGATGCGGTGCGTTACGGCTTACGTCTAACAGCACCCTACAGCACCATTTATTTATGTCCACCTACTCACCATCTTAGAAGGTGAACATCCTCATCTATTTTGAGATTCCCGTTATTACAACCTACTAATAATTTCATAAATTCTGGAACCCAGCATTTTGTAGATGTATCTTCAAGCTGTTTGTTTTGGTTCCCCAGAAGTTTATGAATCCAATGATGCTGAAAAAGCTGTGGCTTTGCGGCTTTTGTCTATCCTTGTTAGCCGCTAGCTGTACAAACACTGACTCCAGCAGTAGAGCGGTTAACCAGGACGGTAGAACAGGTATATCGGGAGAAGTTACCACACCCAGCGAGAACAGCGAGAACGAACTTTATAACCAGATTGAGCAAATATCCAATACTGCTCAAGGACGGGTTGGAGTTACAGCCACGGTGCTAGAAACTGGAGAGACGGTTACGCTCAACGGCGACCAGCAATTCCCGATGCAAAGCGTTTACAAGTTTCCCATTGGGATGGCTGTACTGGCTCAAGTCGATCAAGGCAAGCTAGACCTGGAGCAGAGAGTTCAGGTTCAACCTGACGATTTTATCTCAGACTTTCAGCACAGCCCCATTCGAGACGCAAATCCGCAAGGGGTAGAGCTGAGTGTGGCGGAATTGCTGAAGTACATGGTGTCTGAAAGTGATGGTACAGCTTGCGACGTGCTGTTACGTTTGGTTGGCGGGCCGGAAGTTGTAACTGAATATTTGCGCGATTTGGGCATCAATGACATTGTTGTAGCTGATACAGAAAAGGAGCTAGGGCAAGACAGCGCATTGCAGTATCGCAACTACGCAACACCTGATGCAGCAGTCGCTTTGTTGCACGCACTGCACGAAGGTCAAGGACTTTCAGACTCTAGTCAAGCATTGCTGTTGCAACTGATGACAGAGACCCCAACAGGCTTACAGCGGATTAAAGGACTGTTGCCTGAAGGAACGGTTGTAGCTCACAAGACAGGTTCATCCGGTACCGTAGACGGTATAACCGCAGCAACCAATGATGTCGGACTGGTGACGCTGCCCGATGGTAGACATTTGGCAGTAGCAGCTTTTGTCTCAGATTCTAGAGCTGATGATGCAACTCGCGAAGAAGTTATCGCCAAGGTGACCCGCGCAGCTTGGGATGAATGGAGTCAGTAAGTTTCCCTCGTTTCCTGGTGATTAGCGAGAGTGCGACTGACCCCAATCCCTAGTCCCTGATTCCCTTATCCAGCATTGGGGAGTGCTTCAAATTCACCATTGGGGGAGACTTCAAAGTCTTCAGCTAGCCAGCCTCCTTCTCCATCGTTGACCATCTCGATCGATAGCTCAACCGGGAAGAATTCGTTGGGGACGGAGGTTCGCATGGTGCCTTGCAGGTGATAAGTGATGCGATCGCCTTCTGGTGACTCGTCTACTCCTGCCAAGCTCAGCGTATTCACCCAAGGAGAAGACATATCAAAGGGCAGTAAGGCAGATTTGTTTGCTTGCCCCTGCTCACTCAACCAGCGATCTACAGAAGCCTCAAGGTTGCCACTAACACCGAGGTCGCGGGTAAATAAGCAGGCAACGATGTGAGCCAGCGTATTTTCAGGCGAATTTGGTTCGCTCAGATTCAACAGTCGCATCCAGTCACGCAGGTTGACCGAAGACTCGACCGGATCTGCCTCATACATGACAAAAGATAAGAGATCTGGTGCAGGGGCAGGGCTACTGCCAAAATCAGCCTGATTCACAAATGCTTCGAGCGGTGACGAAGCCAAAAGACCGCTAAGCGAAGGGTCAGAGGTGACAACCAGCACAGACGCATCTGCAAAACTTTTGAAAGCTAAATAAGCTAGACAGCCAGCAATTACAAATAAAACTTGACGCATAATTTCTTTTCCTCGACACCCCTATCGTGCTTAACACCCTTAGTTCTTAATTTAGAGCTTTCTCGGTTCAGTATTAAGTGCTTTTGTGACACAATTTAGAAAATTTTGAAAGTCTACAGCATTGCTTAAGAGACGATGATTTAATCGGTTAGGTGCCTGACTCCTAGCCGAGAGACAGGCAAGCAATAAAGCGTCAAAAATAGGAAACTATAGAAAACTAGTAGTTATTAGCGCTTTTTACGATTTTTAGGTTGGAATCCTAACGATGACTTTTGGGGCTGAGCGCTGCTTGCCTTGGAAGTAGGGTTCGTTTCTGAGTTGAGGACAACGTACCTGCGGTTTTGTTCGCGCAGCTTGGCATCCTCATCGTTATAAAAGAAAGACAGCAGCACAAACCGTCGACCGCTAGTTACGGGCGTTGCTTCATGCAGTAAGGAACAAGAAAAAATAATCGCTTCCCCTACGCCAGGTTGGTAAAGCTGATTTCCATATTCTGGAAAGCTCAAACAGCCTCCCTCATAGTCGCCTGTGTTGAGGTTAAGCGACATGGCAAATCGACGATGGGCAGTTCCTTTCGTAGTGTTGTCGCGGTGGCGATTAAAAAATCCTTGGTTGGTCGATTCGTAGCAGGCGACCAGATACCGTTCAAATCGACTGATGCTAAATTGGAAGGCTTTTTCAATTTCGGGTTTGATTCGCCGCAGAATCAGATGATTGACCTGTTCTAGTAGAGGTGGGTCTTCTACTAGAAAATCGCGTCGCTGTTTGAACTCATAATCCATTACCTCGACCGTTTTACCATCAACCTGACGCATGAAGCCAGAGTCTCTGCTGCCTTTGGTTTCATAAAGATGAATCAGATGCTGGCAAAAGTCACGGTCAAACACATTAGGAATGAGCAAAACCGGAGCCTGTCTGCTGGCAAACCGAGGTGCCTCCACAGGTAGTGCCTGAACAAAGTCAAGCACTTGTGCGACGTGATGAGTCGGGTCTTGAATGGGAAAAGCCTGGAGAACGCGAAGATTTTCGTCTAAGACAAAGGTAGTCGGAGCGTAGTGGAGGCTATTGCCCCCTTCCTCATTGCCCACTCCGCAGACTCCATATTGCAGGCTCACTTTCTGCTCAAAATCCCAAAGCAGCTTAAAGTAGGTAGGATTTTGGACCAGATGAGCCAGGGAAGCATCGTCCGGATCAATGAAAACTCCAAAAAATGGAGTCTCAGACTGTTCAAACTGCTGCTGTAATTTACAAAATTTTTCTAATACAGCTGCTGATACTTTTAGCTTTGAGCTACCTAGAAAGCAAAGAATGACACGATGTCCACCAACCGTATCAAAGATATAGTTTGGATTTGAGGTTGAAGGAAGGACAAACCAGGGAGCCGGATCACCCGTTGTAAGTAGTGACATATTTGAAACCAGCGGTGAATGAATGCTGCTTTGCATATCATTAAATGCAAATGCCTCATTTATATGGTTAACCACTCAAACAACAGCGTCAATGGAATTAGGCTGACTCAGTACGAATTGTTGCGATCGCATCCCTCAACCAATCTAAATAGGTCTGTTCTCGTCGGGTCACTAAATCTAATACCAACTGATGCATTTTGGGGTCGCGAGACGCAGCTGGATCATCCACGGATGGAATTTGAATAGCTTCACACTCAGCTAGCTTTTCGCGCCGTGCTTCATATTCTTGCTCCAATAGCTCCACAATCGCCTGATTGGGTAGCTGAGCCGCAAAGTAAAGTTGAGCAAGCAGCGGTTCTCGCAAAATCGGTAGAGGCTGATGGGTCTGAAGCCATTGGGTTAACTCCTCTTTCCCAAGCTGTGTAATGCGATAGACTTTGCGATTGGGGCGATCGTGCTGGATCTCAACTGTGCAGCTAATCCAGCCGTGCGCCTCTAGCTTATCTAGAGTGCGATAAATCTGCGCCTGGTCAGCCGGCCACAAATGGGCAATGCAATCATCAAAGCACTCAGTTTTGAGGTCATAGCCCGTCCGCTCTTGCTGTTGGAGCAAACCGAGAATGACATGGGCAAGAGACATAAGCAATTCACTAAACGAAAGGGGAAGATGAGTAGCACCCTCGAAGCCGATATGTTTTCATATTAGTATATGACTAGTCATATAGATAATCTGGGTGTTCTGCAAGAAGTTAGCCTCCACTACAGCATGACAGACAGCTTTGTTCTATGAAACCAAGTCAGCCATATCAACCATTCCTCCTGCGGACTTTGCATGGACTCACTGGGCTTTTTCTCATTTGTGCAGTTCTCACCGCTTTTTGGACTTACAACACCTATGACGGGCGTTGGGGAAAAATCCCACTTCCCGACTATCGGGAAATTGAAGGAATACATGGAACTTTTGGACTGTGGACTTTATTGATTTTTCCTGCCTTTGTGGTTTATGCATTTCATCGAGGACAAAGGCGACTGGTTCAACCTGATTCTTTTCCTCAACTGTCTAAAGTGGGTAAACCCATTTGGTGGTATACACTCAATCGGTTCACTAACACCTTTACACTAATTGCACTCACCTTTGCTCTGTTTAGCGGCAAGATGATGAGTGAGAAATGGTTGCCACGAGGAGAACTCAACCACGCCTGGTATTACGCACACTTAATTTCTTGGGTGATTGTGGTGGTGGCGATCGCCCTTCACCTTCTGATGAATGCAAAAGTGGGTGGGGTGCCTCTATTGCTGTCCATGCTGAACTGGCGATTTCGTGAGCAGGATAGTCCTAAACTGTGGTCTACCCATCTCTCTAGCTGGTGGTCAAACTTGCGACAAAGTTCAGGGACAGCCTGGTTTCAAGCAGTTCAAGCGATGCCCGTTCTAGAATTAGCAACTTTGGTTAGCATTACGGCTGCTTGGATAATTCCGCTTTTTAAGTAAGTCGCTATAAGGTGTACTCCCTGCCGAATGTTTTACGTCAAAGAGGGCAATATTCTTCAAGAATCACGTTGCAGATGTCTGTAGGCTAGAGTCCATCGTTGGTCTAACGGTTTGCAGCTTATGGAAGCATCTGTCACATTTGATCGAGCAGGATTGGTGGCTGGCATTCGACAAACCATTCCGATCGCCATTGGCATCTTTGCCTACGGTTTAGTGTTTGGCGCGTTATCCTGTCAGGCAGGCATGAGTCTAGGTGAAGCTTTATTCATGAGTAGCTTCGTTTTTGCTGGAGCATCTCAATTTATTGCCGTTGAGCTTTGGCAAACTCCATTGCCTGCTATCACTATCATTTTCACCACTTTGGTGATTAACCTGCGACACATCTTGATGGGCGCAGCGCTAAGTCCCTGGTTCTCACGCCTTGGCCCCTGGCAAGCCTATGGAGCACTGTTTTTCTTATCTGATGAGAGCTGGGCATTGACGATGGGTGAGTTTTCCAAGGGACATCTCAACGGTGCGTTTCTGATCGGCAGCGGAATTGTTGCTTTCATTGCCTGGACAGGTTCAACGCTGTTAGGGCAAACCGTCGGTGCAGCGTTGGATGATCCTGCCCAATGGGGATTAGATTTTGCGTTCACGGCTGTATTTATTGCACTGTTGGTGACACTGTGGCGGGGCAAGTCTGACTTTTTGCCCTGGGTGGTTGCTGCGATCGTCGCGATCGCCAGTTCTCATTGGCTTCCGGGCAACTGGTACATCCTCAGTGGCGGAATCATCGGCAGTTTCGTAGGAGCTTTACGCCATGCAGATTACTCCTGAAGCGTTTTGGGTGATTTTGGGAATGGCAGTCGTCACCTATGCCACCAGAGCAGGCGGACTGTGGATTGTGCAGCGTTTTACCCTATCCGAAAAAGTGAAAATCTGGTCAGAATACATTCCTGGAACGGTACTGGTTTCTATCGTTGCGCCCAATATTGTCGGAGGTGGACTGCCAGAAGTGGTGGCAGCGATCGCCACCATTCTCGTTGCCTGGAAAACCCGCGTTTCGCTCCTGGCAATGGCAACTGGAGTGATCTGTGTATGGGGAATGCGATCGCTACTGAGTTAGAGACTCGCAGAGGGAGGTGTTGAAGTAGAGCTTGTCCCCTCCCTCTTGAAAAATCTCCAATCTTTGATCTGACCAAACGCTAATCTCCTCCTCCAGCGGTGCCAGGTGCATCAGCAGGCGATCGAGGAATAGCTGACTTTGTGCGCGTAGCAGATAAACACTTGCGCGGGGCTAGACATGGTGATGGGTGAGGAATAACTACCTTTGTTTTACACTACTGCCTCCGTATTGTCCGTAAGTACAAGTTTTTTGGGCGAGCGCAACCTAAACACTCTCAAAGTAGCAATTGGGGTAGCAATTGGGGAATGAAGACGAATCAAAAGTCGCTCCCTCCCTTGATGAAGCAAAACGTAACACTTAACACAGATTCTGCGTACAAATTTTGTATACAATCTTAGTAGACAAAAAACGTATGCAAATTGAGGTAGTCTCAACTCCTAAAAATCTTGAGCTGAATTTAACTTTTTTCCCAAATTTAGCTTGAAGCCCTAATTCAACAACTGTTTAACTCTGGTCTGTAAATGCAGGAGTTAAAGGTTTACTGTATTCACGGAATTGTACAACTAATGGTTTTATCTCAGTGCATCCTTGAATCAAAGCCGATTTCAATGAAATGCCCTCACTGTGGGTCAGAGCAATCTCAAAAAGATGGACATCGACGGGGTAAACAAAACTATCGATGCAAAAATTGTAGTCGCCAATTTATCGAGACTTATGTGCATCGGGGCTACTCTGACGACACGAGGCAAATTTGTACTCGCATGTATCACTCTGGGTTAACTCTGCGTGAAATTGAGGGACTAACGGGAATTAGCCACAGCACAATCTATAACTGGGCAAAACAGGAAGGACTTTTACCCATCGTGCCCAAAGAAAATCTCACTTCTGACGATTCAGATTCAGGATAGTGAAGGTACTCTCAATTTCAGCTTGTCCACGAGAGACGCTTGTTGATCGAGAGAGGCTTGGGCATTCAGTGCCGCTTCAATGCCATCCAGATGTCGTTTAGCCGCAGCAACGGCAGCTTCCTCATCACCGGACTCGATTAGATCAAGAATTTCACCATGTTCATCCTTCATGCAGACTGGCATCTTTTTCACTTCATAGAAGTAAGCCAGTGCGGTCTGAGGAATTAACTCTTTGAGGAAACGACTAAGGAATTGATTACTACATAAGTAGCCAGTTGCGTGTGAAACTGCATCGACAAGCGGGTTAGCAAAGGATAATCTTCTGCGTCGCAGGCTTTTCGCTCGGCTGTAATGAGTTTTCGTAAAGATGCGATCTGCTCTGGCGTGATGGTTTTAACGACTTCACGAATAATGGCTGCTTCTACTAATCGCCACGCTTCATAAATTTGCTGTGCTTCTTTCAACGTGAGATGGGCTACGAATGCTCCCCGATTGGGTTCTAGTTTGACCAGGCGATCGCCCGCCAATCTTTGTAACACCTGTCGAATAATGGTGCGGCTCACGCCATAATGTTCTGCCAACATCGCTTCTCCTAATTTGGTTTTGGGAAGCAACTGTCGTTCACAAATAGTGTTATAAAGCTCAGTGTAAATAAACTCTTCGGTTGGCTTCTCAATTGCTTTTGACTGGGATGTTTGAGCCGCTTTGGAGGTACGAACCATAGTCAGAAATCTTTGGCTATGAAAGCATTTGTGAGAATACTGGGTGATTGCAGGACAATTTACCAGTAGAGTTTAATCGGTCAGGGAAGAGCAATATTTCTCATGCAATGTTTTCTGGATAATGCCCCGAGATTTATGTATACAGGTATTGTATACAAGCTTAGTGCGTTTGTGTAGCGATCGCCCTTTCCCTAGAGGGTGTTGCTGATTTGATGTATGAATTTCGTAGGGTCATGGCATTGCCATGACCCTACAGAGGGGCTTGAAATCCGTAAATCATACCCGCATTCATCAACGCTCCTAAAGTAATGGGATTAAATAATGTTGGCTCTTATCGAGGCAGTTCAACATGCAATCTTACAATTTTACAAATCCTTACATTTATTTTGCCAGTCAGCACAATTCATTTTGTGTAATGTTGGGATGAATATATTTCAGGTCAGGTGTAAGAATTTTTCCTCTACGTCTCAGATAATAATCTACTGCTCCACCCAGTTAAAATCGTCTCTTTGATCAACAAGTATGCGATCGCTCCCATACTGCTAACCCTAATACCCTAGAGGTATCTAAACAAAACTGTTTTCAGTAATACAAATTTGCTTGAGATGAAACGATTAACTGAACTAAATTGTTTTTTCTTGGTAGCTGCTAACTGTTGCTCTTGGTGAATTTTCTGGAGAAAAGATAGGAACTGTTTGTTTTCCTAGCACTTAAAGTTTTGCCCCGGCATTCTCACAATTAAAGCATGAACGGGTTAATCCTCCAGCAGGTTAATGCGGCAGCTTCTTGTGTCTATCTTATTGTTTTGTAGGAGAAGGCTATGACAATCGACGCGCAAAAGACCCTGGTTAATGGAGCCACCGCAGTACAGGCGACTGATATTCAACACGCTTTAGCTAATGCGGCTGCAGGAGTGTCACTTCGACAGGTGACCAAAAAATACGGTCCTGTAACGGCAGTTGAAAACGTCACGCTAGACATTCCAGCAGGCTCTTACTGTTGTTTGCTAGGTCCAAGCGGCTGTGGCAAAACAACGGTATTGCGGATGATTGCTGGGCATGAGGAGATCACCAGTGGAGATGTTTTAATTGGCGATCGCCGAGTCAACAACATTCCTGCCGCCAAGCGCAATACATCCATGATGTTTCAAAGCTATGCGCTGTTTCCCCATATGACGGTTTGGCAAAACATTGAGTTTGGCTTGGAAATGCAAAACATTTCAGCCCAGGAGCGCAAAGCTCGTGTCGGCGAAATGCTGGAGTTGGTGGGGCTAAGTCATTTGGGCGATCGCAAATCTAGCCAACTGAGCGGCGGGCAACAACAGCGAATTGCTTTGGCGCGATCGCTAGTCACTCGTCCACAAGTGTTGATGCTAGACGAACCCCTGAGCGCACTGGATGAAAACCTGCGAGTCCAAATGCGAACCGAACTGCGCCGGATTCAAAAGCAATTTGGCATGACCTTTGTGCAAGTCACACACCATACCGAAGAAGCTTTCTCCCTCTCAGATAGGGTTGTGGTCATGAGTCAGGGACGGTTAGATCAAGTGGCAACTCCAGCAGAAATGTTTAGATTGCCTGCCTCTCAGTTTGTCGCAAAATTTATGGGCGACAACAACATCTTTCAGGGCAAAGTCCTTCACTGTGCTCCCGATCCAGGTACCGGTATGGATGTGATTGAGCTAGGCGTAGAAGGCATTGGCTCACTTTATTCTCGTGGATATGCGGTTCCAGTGGGTTCAATGGCAGCTTGCTCGGTTCGTCCTGACCTGATGCAAATCGAACCTTACCCTAATGCAGCCAGTGAAAAACCAACTCCTCGTGCAAATCACATTACCGCTCGAATTGTCTCCATTGAGATGACAGGCTACGTTACACGGGTTGTTCTGATGGAAGAAAAGACAGGCAAAGAACTGCTCTACAAATCTCCTACCACAGCCTGGGAAACGGGTTTCTACGCTGAAGGACAACTGGTGACATTGCGTTGGTCAGAAGGAAATTGTGTATTTCTTCCCCACTAATTTGTAGCGTTGCTGAATGCGAGTATGATTCGCGGATTTCAATCCCCTTTGTAAGGGCATGGCAATGCCATGCCCCTACGGAATTCACATATCAAATCAGCAACGCCTAATTTGTCATGAACTGTCATTTGTTTGTCATATCGGTCAATTACTAATCACCCATTATCAATCACTCACTCCATGTCTAAGATTAATCGACGCACCTTCATTCAAGGAGGGTTAGCGACGGGAGCCGCATTAGCAGCTGCACGCTGTTCGTCTCCTCAAGCTCAAGCTCCCAGCGGCACACCTAACAACCCAGCGCAAGGCCCGACCATCAATACCAATCAGATCAAAGATGTCACCTTACGTTTGATTGGTACAGGAGCCGCACAAATCAATGATATCCGGGTCAAAGCCGAAGAAGACTTAGGATTTAAGATTCAAATGCGGGCGCTGAGTACGGCAGAAAATGTACAAATTGCCGTGACTCAACCAAAACAGTACGACATTTATGATGGTGAGTATTTTAGTTTGCCGCTGGTGGTGCCGTCTGGAAACCTTCAGCCGATTGAGGTGAGCCGCATTCAAGAATTTGATGCAATTACCCCAATTTTTACCACCGGAGAACTGTATTCTGGTGCGAGAGTAAACACCTCTCAAGGCACGGCTCCCCGTAAGGTGATGTATGTCACCGGACAAGATTCTACAGAATTTGCTTCAGAGCCTACCAACTGGGCAACGATGATTCCCTTTCAGTACAACGCTGACACGCTGGGCTATCGTCCTGATCTAGTGGGTCGAAAGATTGAGTCCTGGGCAGAGCTGTTTAACCCAGAATTTAGAGGGAAAACATCACTGTTGGATATTCCCTCCATTGGCATTATGGATGCGGCAATGGTGCTTGAGGCCCAAGGACTGATGACCTTTGAAGATAAAGGCGACATGACTCCAGAAGAATTGAATCAAGTCACCAAACTCTTGATTGAGCAAAAGCGAGCAGGGCAATTCCGTGCTTTCTGGAAGAGTTTTGATGAGTCGGTTAACTTCATGACCTCCGGTGAAGTCGTGCTGCAATCGATGTGGTCGCCTGCGGTCACGGCTGTGAAAGCGAGAGGATTTGAATGCATCTATGCTCCTTTGAAGGAGGGCTATCGCGGTTGGGGGGGTGGTTTAGGATTATCCAAAAATCTCTCTGGCATTGCCTTAGATGCAGCTTACGACTACCTCAACTGGATGCTAGATGGCTGGGTAGGCGGATTCTTGAGTCGACAGGGGTATTACAGTGCCGCGCCTGAGAAAGCTCGCAACTTTATGCAACCTGAAGAATGGGATTTTTGGTATGAAGGAAAACCAGCGGCGATCGACATGATTGATCCCTTCGGTAAAAAGATTGAATCAGCGGGTGCCGTGCGTGATGGCGGTTCCTTCACCGAACGAATGGGCAACGTCGTCTGCTGGAACTCATTTATGCAGCAACAGGAATATCTCGTCTACAAGTGGACAGAATTCATCGTCGCCTAATCCTCATCGCCTACTCCTCATCCCTCATCCCTCATCCCTTCATCCTTCCCATGACTCAATCAAAAGCCTTACGCCCCTACCTCCTGGCGGCACCCCAAACCCTGGTCTTTTTGTTTGGATTGGTGCTACCCATTGCCGTTATTTTGATCGTGAGTTTCTGGAACTTTAACGGCATTGCCACTACTCCCGGTTTCACACTGAGGCATTACATCGGAATTTTTACCTCTCCAGCGTATTTATCGACCTACGTTAACACTCTCAAGTTTGCGTTTCTGGTGTGGCTGGTCTGCGTTTTAATTAGTTATCCGGTTGCCTATTACCTGGCATTTCGGATCAAGAGTACAAAGTGGCAAACGATCTTGTTTCTGATTTGTACAGTTCCGTTTCTCACTTCCAACATCATTCGCATGATCTCCTGGATTCCTTTTCTAGGAAGAGAAGGCTTGATCAACAAAGCACTCATGGGTTTACAGATTGTCGATCGCCCTGTTGAGATGTTCCTTTTCTCTGAGTTTGCGGTGATTTTGGCGATGGTGCATCTCTATTGTTTGTTTATGATCGCTCCCATTTTCAACAGCATGATGAAGATCGATCGCGCTCTGATTTCAGCCGCAGAAGATTTAGGTGCCTCTGCTTTTAATATCCAAAAGCGAATTATTTTACCTTTATCAGCTCCCGGAATTGCGATCGGTACCATCTTTGTGGTGACGCTAGTGATGGGAGAGTTTGCCACGATGCGGCTCATGAGTGGCGGCAAATCTTCCTCAGTGGGTTACTTGATTAAAAACCAAATTGATAGCTTGCAGTATCCTGCTGCTGCCGCCAATGCGATCGTGCTATTAACGCTGACCCTGCTCATCGTGTTTGCAATTTTGCGAGTTGTAGATATTCGTAAGCAGCTTTAAGTAGCCACTTTATCCCTCATCCTTCACCCCTCATCCTTCCTATGGCACAAGCAACTCAATCCCTCTCTTCAAGCTCAGAAAAGAAGAAGCGATCGCTCTCTGATTACTTACTTCCAGGCTTCTTTGGACTGTTTGTTTTGTTTCTCTACGGACCCATGTTTGCAGTATTTCTGCTATCGTTTCAGGGTCCAGAGGGACAGCTTTTCTTCCCTATGCGTGGATTTAGCTTTCACTGGATTATGGCGGTGTTTGGTCCGCAGCGAGTGGGTGATTTTGTCACCGCTTTTCAGCGATCGCTTCTGCTGGGGTTATCCATCATGGTAATCACAGTTGTGTTTAGCGTCATGGCAGGACTAGCCTTTCGCTACCGATTTAGAGGATCAAATCTGATTTTTTATCTCACCATATCGAGTCTGATCGTTCCCAGCATTTTGGTTTCCCTCGGTTTAGGAATTGTATTCAACTTATTGAATCTGCCGATTCAATGGTATTCCTCGGCACTGGTCGGACATCTGACCTGGACATTGCCTTTCGCCTTCCTAATCATGTTGGGTATCTTTGGACGCTTTAACCCTGCCTATGAAGAAGCTGCACGAGACTTGGGAGCAAGCGATCGCACAACCTTTTGGCGAGTTGTTTTTCCGTTGATTGCCTCCAGTGTGATTGGCGTTGGATTACTTGGCTTTACCCTTTCCTACGACGAATTTACCCGCACCTCTCTCATCTCTGGAGAAACTAACACGCTGCCTCTAGAGATCTTTGGAATGACCACCAACGTTACATCCCCAGCCCTGTACGCGCTAGGTACTCTAACAACAATTTTCTCCTTTGTCTTGATTGGGGTCGCTCTGTTTGCCATGCAGAAGCTTGAACAGAAGCAAAAGCAAGCAAAGTAGCCTTTATGATAGAGATGACAAGGGAAGGCTAGCTCAAGCTATAGATGCACCTAGTAGTTTTTGTGTTGAGTCAGCTAGCACTTGATACAGATCAAGCAAAAGGATAGATAGGGTTTCGTCCGTTTGCTTGACGACAGCAGTATGGCTGACTACTTTGAGCAACGGGGATGTGGTAGAAGTCCATTCGAGCGGCTGTAGTGCCTCAATAGAAATTTCAATCACATCGGGTGGAGCAGAGACTGGAATGCCACACAGTTCTTGATCTATCCCTCGAACTAACATCAGAAATGGCAAAGGCTGGGCATCAGGAGTTTCGAGCTGAAGCTGCTGAGATAAATTCACTGCTCTAATCGTGTGGCGACCGCATTGAATCAACCCGATTTTTTCGAGTGATTTGCTTGTATCAAGGGGATAGTTGATTACCCGCAGCACTTGATCAATGGGCAGCGCTAGATCATAGTTGGCGATCGCAAAAACAATCAGCTTCTCTAATTTTGAATCGTCATGCATAGTTCTGCTCAGTAATGAACTCAGTCCGCGGCCACTTCTATCTCTTTTGGTTCAAACAGGTCTGCCACCATTCCTAGCAGCTTGTGCTCGATGTAGGGTTTTGTGATGTAAGCCGTTGCACCCAGTTCCATTGCCAACAGACGATGCTTTTCGCCACTGCGCGAGGTTAAAACAATCACGGGAATTTTTGCCATCGCCGGAAACTGCTGTCGCTGTTTAAGAAATTCAAAGCCATTCATTCGAGGCATTTCCAGATCGCAAAACATTAACCGAACATTATTGGGTTGTTGCAGTTGCTCGATCGCTTCTTGTCCATCTTTGGCTTGTAACACCTGATAGCCTGCTTTTTGTAGCGTTAAGGTTAGTGTTTGCCGCACTGTGATCGAGTCTTCTGCAATCAAAATTGTTTTATCATCCTCCCACTCCTTAGAGTTAGAGGTGGGAATGAGAGTAGCCGTTGTTTGCAGTGGAGGTTGCTCCATGATTGGAGAACTCATGGGAGCAACACTTGAAGAACGAGGGGCTAGCGGTTGATTGAGAACTTGCCGTAATAATGCCCCTCCATCCACGACCAAAGTGAGTCGTCCATCGGCTAAAACACTTGCCCCCTGGACATAATTGGGCGAGTCCAGTCTGGTTCCTAACGGACGAATCACCAGTTCTTGCTCTCCAATCAGCTGATCGACTTCCAAGCCGATCAGTTCTCTCTGATGGCGAACCAGGAGGACGTGTTTGTCTGAGGGTGAAGTGACAGATGCGGTTTGAGGTGATGAAGACGTAATGGATGAACGGTAGTTTAGCAGTTTTGCAATGGAATGAATCCGGATTAGTTGTGAAGTGCCTGCTTTCTGCCAGTGCAAGATTTTGCGACCTTGCCGCTCTTGAATCTGTTCAGATGTGGGAATTAGAATCTGCTCGATCGCGTCGGTGGTGAGTGCGTAAGTTCCAGTACCCGCCTGACAAATCAACAGTTTGGCGATCGCCAAACTCAGCGGAATCTGAAGTGTAAAAGTAGTTCCCTGATTGATCGCCGATTGTACGCTGACTGCCCCCTGCAATCCCAGAATTTGCTCTCGCACAACATCTAGACCCACTCCTCGTCCTGAAGTGGTGTTGACCTGGGTAACCGTGGAAAAGCCTGGTTCAAACAGGAAATCGATTAGCTGAGACTGAGTAAGAGTACTTGCCTGGTTGGATGAAACCAATTGACGCTCAACCAGTCGCTGCCGAATTCGCTCATAGTCCAATCCTTTGCCATCATCTCGCACTGCAATAATCAAATATTTGCCCTGGTGATAGGCGCTAATTCCAATTTGCCCGACATCTGGCTTGCCCTGTTGGCGGCGAATTACAACTGGCTCAATGGCATGATCAAACGCATTGCGAATTAGGTGCAGCAACGGCTCGTAGAGTTTCTCGGCGATCGCCTTGTCAACCAATACTTCCGTTCCGTGCAGTTCCAGGTGAGCTTGCTTGTCGCTTGAGGTTTTTAACTTTTGCAAAACACGTGGAATACGGTTGAATACCTCACTCAAGGGCAGCATTCTAGCTTGCATCAATGCATCACGAGTTCCGGCTAACAGTCGCTGCTGTTTCTCGAAAATTTGATTAGACTCTTGAGAGAACAGGTCAATCGCTTCAGCCGCTTCAGCAATTTGCATCGTGTCATCTAGCAAAGATTGAACCAGCAAATGAGAATCACTATAGCGAGACAGTTCTAAAGTATCGAAGCGATCGCCAAACGTTGAAGGCAAAGCCTGAAGGGGAGACATTGTGCGCTTGGCTGCTACCAGTTTTCGCTCAACAGATAACGATTGCGAAGGTTGTCGATCGACCTGATCTTGAAGCTGGCTCAGCACTTGCTGGTGCTGGTTTAGCCGCTTTAATAGTAGTTTTACTTCCGCTTGCAGGCGTTCATTTTGGAGCGACTGACGATTTTGTTGAGTCAGCAATTCCCCAATTGAATAATTTAACTGGTCGAGATGTTCTACATTGACCCGCACCTGATTAGATCGAAAATGTTTTTTGGAAGCGATTGAGTCGGCTACTTTAGACGTAGTTTGAGATCTAGTTTGAGATTGGGATTGCAGGGAAGGCGAATCTTCTTCTTGCAGGGGCCATAACTGAAATGGTTCCCTAGTGGTGGTTATCGAAGAGCCGGGAGCGAGTGATTGGGAGAGTGTAGAAGGTGAATCGGCGATTGCCCCCTCTGGCTGGACGATGAGTTCATCCAGGACAAAGGGTGCCCAGACGGTTTCCATCAATAAAGCGGCAGATTGTTCATGCTGCGTTTCTGCTGGGGCAACCTTTTGATCTTCCGCTTTTAGATTTACCTTTTTTGAGGGTATTTCTTTGGGGCTTACCTCTTTTGGATCTGCTTCCTCTAATGGTTGCTCAGCAGAACTTTGCATTAGAGTCGCAGTTGCAGGAACCTCTGCTGAGTCTCCGATTTGCTCAGAAAACTGGTTGTCGGGGTGCAGTCCAGCTTGAATCAGGAATGAATCTCGAATCCATTGAAATACCTTACACAATCCTCGATGTTTTTGATGGTGAGTTTTTAGGGAAGGAGTAGAGTGCTCAATATCATTGGTGGCTGTAGTTTCTGTTGTGTCGGCGATCGCTTCAACAGTGAATTGCTCGGAAGCATGAATAACCTCATGGGTTGTATCGCGATCGCCACTCGTGTCTTCCAATTGAGAATCTGACGAAGCAATTGAAACAACAGGCTCCTCTAACGTGTCCGTTGTATCCGTGATGGAATCAGGCGAAGTCTGGGTCGCTGTAGAATGGTTGGTTTCTATTTCATGGTAGTTAATAGGGGCAATATTAATGTCATTTGTAATGTCTCCTGTTGTAATGTCTTCTATAAAGTTATTTGTAATGTCATCTGTAATAGTTTCTGTAGCGGCTTCAATCGTTGCCTCAGTATCCGCTTCAAACTCGGTTTCAGTATCCGAAAGAATGAATGCCGAGTCTTCTAAAAAGCCGATTGGGTAGATTGAGGCTTCTAGGGGAAGCTCCAGTTCAACTGGGATAAATTCATCCTTGAAACCTGCTTCTAATTCAAAAGAGCGGATTGTAGGATCTTCCAAGTCTTCCAGATTTTCTAAAACTACATCTGTTAAGGCTGCATCAGATGTAGTTTCTAAATTGAGTTCATCGCTCTGCTCCTGCTGCTGAAGTTCCCGTGCGCAAGCGTTGTCAAATTCGGTTAACCAGTCCGGTTGCGACGTCTCCGTCACGTTAGCTGGAACGGGCTCTACAAGCTGTTGCAGGGCAAGGGAGGGGTGTCCTCCTTGAGTGCGATCGCCTGCTAGCACGGCCGCGCATCCTGCCTGAAAATCAGCTAAAGCTAATTGAGCGATGGTGATAGCCTGATCAGGATGTTGGTCTAGGGCTGCAAGTGTAATTGCGGCGATCGCTCCAAATCCGTGCAAGCCCAAGGATTCAGCCAAACCAAAAAACACTTCGGCATGAATTTGGAGAGTCGCCGCAACTTTATGAGGAGCCTGGGCAACTGTTTGATCCAGGTCATTTAACCGTTGGGTAACGCCCACTTCAAACATGGACTGTGTGATATCAAACCCTAGCTCCTCTGAGGTAGGCAGGTAATCCTCTTGGTTAAAACAGTCTCCTAACCGGGCCTCAAGCTGAGCAAAAATGGCAGCCGAGCGGTCAAGAATTTCGGCAGTATTGATCGAGCTACCTGTAATTTCAGCCCTTAGCGGTCGTGCCAGACAGTCGTATCCTTCAAACAACAAAGCCGCTACATCTGGATCGATGATGACTTCAGGTCTGCAAAGCACCTTAAAGATATCTTCTAAAGAGTGGGCAATGTTGGCGATCGTTTCTAGCCCCACACTTGCTGCTGCCCCTTTGAGCGTGTGGGTCGTTCGCATCAAAGCATTAATTTGATTGATGCTGCAACCGTCTTGCAAATCCAGCAAACCTTGTTCCAGAGCTTGCAACAGTTCTGGTGCCTCTTGCAAAAAGTAGGGATAGGTTTCCTCGCGAATGTCCGGATCTAAGGGCATGGTTGGTGGGTGTGAATGCTACGGAGTAAACATGAGGTAGGGGCAAACATTCGTTCGCCCCTAACAGAAAAATGAGTGGAACTTACTTGACTTTGAACTGATTGGCTTGAACTTGCAGGTCTTGAGACATCGCCAACAGTTCCTTAAATGATTGCGAGATTTCGACAGAATCTTTTGAGGTTTTCTGAGCAATCTCTGCGACCTCAGCAACGGTCAGCTTCATCGATTTAAACTGCTGCGTTTGTTCTTGTGTTGCGCCAGTGATGCTAGCCACAAGCTGACTGATTTGGTCGGTGGCTGCAACGATCGCATTCAGGTTTTGACGGGCCTCGCTGACCACGGTGGTTCCTGATGCAACTTGTTGAATGCCTGTCTCCATTGCGGTGGATACTTCGGCTGTATTTGCCTGAATTTCCTGCACCAGTTGCTCGATTTCGGTTGCCGCGTTGGCAGACTGACGGGCCAGCGATCGCACCTCATCAGCGACCACCACAAAGCCGCGTCCATATTCCCCCGCCCTCGTCGCTTCAATCGAAGCATTCAGTGCCAGCAGTTGAGTTTGAGTGGTGAAATTGCTAATCAGACTCACCACTTTAGAAATCTTCTGTGAAGATTCGCTCAGTCGCTTCAGTCGCTTATTCGTTTCTGCCACCGTCTCACGAATGTTTTGCATCTCATCTACGGTGCGATCCATTGCAGCATCACCCGCGAGAACAATTTGATTAGCCTGCTGTACAGCAACCTCTACCTGTTGGGCGCTTGCCTCCACTGCTTCTGTGGAACTGGCCACAAGCTGTACCCGCTCTAAAGTTTGACTCAGCGTTTGAAACTGGTGTTTTGCCTGGTTAGTCAGACTGGCGATCGAGGACTCACTGATCTGAGAAGTTTGGGCAACTTGTTGAGAGGCAATCTGCATTTGAGTCACAATCTGTCGCAGACTGCCCAGCGTGTTGTTGTAAGCATCGGCGATCGTGCCCACTTCATCCTCGGTCATGGGAGCGCGAACCGTCAGATCGCCATCCAACGCCGGACGAACTGCCGACAACAGTTGCATTACTTCTTGCTGAAGCTGCTCCTTTGCCATTTTTTCTCGCTGGGCGGCAGTGGCAAGCTGTTCTGTCTTTTGCTGCAATTGTTCCAGGTACTCCCCTTGCTGAATGGCGACGTTGAGCTGAGCCGCAATTCGTTTTGCAAAGTCGATTTCAGAGTCTTGCCATTCTCGTGGGCCGCTGCACTGGTGAATGCAGAATAGACCCCATAGTTCTTCTCCTTTGAGCAAAGGCACCACTAAATTTGCCCTGACCTGAAATTGAGAAAGGACTTCAATGTAACAGTCTGCTAGTCCTGCCTCGTAAATATCTGAAACTTTGCTTACCCAACCCTGCTTATACTTCCGTCCGAAGTTTTCGGTAAAACAATGATCGGTAACTTTAACAGAGAGTGCAGCGGTGTAAGCAGAACGAACGTCTTCTGCAACGGTTTTGCCATCCCGGCCGCCTGGGTCAAATTTGAAAATAGCGACTCGATCAGCGTTTAAGAAATTGCGGATTTCTCTAGCGGTTGTTTTAAAGGCTTGCTGAGTGTCGAGTGATTGCCGAATACGATCCACAATTTTGGTGACTAGCTGCTCTTGTTCGGCAACCTTTGCTAATTGCTCAGACTTTTGCTGTACTTGCTCCAGGTATTCCCCTTGCTGAATCGCCACGTTTAGCTGAGCTGCAATTCGCTTGGCAAATTCAATTTCAGAGTCTTGCCACTCTCGCGGACCGCTGCACTGGTGAATGGAGAACAATCCCCATAGTTCCTCTCCTTTGAGTAACGGCACGACTAGATTTGCTCTGACCTGAAATTGGGAAAGAACTTCAATGTAACAGTCTGCTAGACCTGCTTGATAGATATCTGGAATGGTGCTCACCCAGCCCTGTTTATACTTTCGGCCAAAGTTTTCGCTAAAACAATGATCGGTGACTTTAACAGAAAGTGCAGCCGTGTAGGCAGAATTAACATCTTCTGCAACAGTCCTGCCATCTCGACCATCTGGGTCAAACTTGAAGATGGCAACCCGATCAGCCTTTAAGAAATTGCGGATTTCTCGGGTGGTTGTTTTAAAGGCTTGCTGCATGTCAAGCGATCGCCGGATGCGGTTAACAACTTCTGTAATCAACCGCTCCTGCTCTGCAACCTTGCTTAATTGCTCTGATCGCTGCTGTAACTGCTCCAAATATTCTCCCTGTTGGAGTGCCAGCCCAATCTGTACACCTACTTGAGATAAGAGATTTACGTCCAGTTCATTCCAATGCCGAGAGTGGCTGTTTTGATAGGCTCCGATCAGCCCCCACAACTTTTTACCCTGGAAGATGGGAGCGATCGCATAAGCTTTTACCTCAAATTGCTCCAGCACCTCAATGTGGCATTCTGCATGTCCTGCTTGATAAATGTCATCTACCGCAAAGGTTTCATTGTTGCGATATCGTCCCCCCTGGGTTTCCTGAAGGTAACTATCCTCCCAAATGGTATTCATTTCTGGAGTCACCAATCTTACCCAGCCTTCAGCAACCGATTCCGCCACAAACTCACCGCCCCAATCTGGGTAAAAGCGATAAACAGCAATGCGATCGCTCTTTAACTGTTTGCGAAGCTCTCTCACCACAAAGTCTAAAAGACTGTCAGGCGAGTATTTTTCTTGAACTAGAGCCAGTCCAATTCTGGAAATGAGTTTGTTGTGGGCTACTCCTTGCTCTACCGATTCTGTAAGCTGTTGAGATTGGATTTGGAGCTGGTCTGTTTTTTCTTGCAGTCGCGCTAGATATTTCAATTGCGTCAACATCATGCTCAGCCGCTCACCTAAGACTAACAACAGTGCAGCTTCCTGCTCCTGCCATTGCCGAGGTGCAGTGTTTTGATAGATGGCGAGCAGTCCCCAAAGTTCGTTGCCTTCATAGATAGGAGCAATAAGATAGGCTTTAGCCTGATATTTTTCCAGCGTGTCTAGGTAGCAAGCGGAGAAACCAGCCTTGGAGATATCGT
This sequence comes from Leptolyngbya sp. FACHB-541, assembly GCF_014695875.1. Classification (NCBI taxonomy): domain Bacteria; kingdom Bacillati; phylum Cyanobacteriota; class Cyanophyceae; order Leptolyngbyales; family Leptolyngbyaceae; genus Leptolyngbya; species Leptolyngbya sp. FACHB-541. The sequence goes on from NZ_JACJPC010000042.1 coordinate 21,507, forward strand.
TGACTTGCTTCACATCCATCCGTTTTACATAGCTGCCGCCCTGAGTATCTTTGAGGATTTTGATATTGTCATTGGGCTGGGGGGGAGAACCCATCCGCTTTGTAGTGCAGCGATCGTGGTTGATGATATCGGCTGATCTGAGACTAGGATCTATTTCCTGTTCTTGAATCACCGAAATCCAGCCGGCCGCAACTGACTCAGCCACAAACTCACCGCTCCAGTCAGAATGAAATCGGTAAACGACTGCTCGATCGGCTCGGTAAAACAGTCTTAACTCCTGGCACAAGTTTGCAAGTGCTGTGTTGGTATCTGAGGAGGGCTGCGTTCTCTCTAGAATTTGGGCGAAAGCATCCTCTACCTTAACTTGTCGCCGTTGCTGTGCGTGTAGCGCTAAAGGCTGAAGGTGTAATTGAAGTTCAGTCCTGACTTGATGCAACACCAGCTTTTCGGTTTCACTCCAGGGGCGCAGAATCGCACATCGTTGGGCGACCAGCAGACCCCATACGCCGCCCCGTAGCAAAACAGGAAGGCTGAGGCTGCTCGCGACCTGAAACCGATCTAACAGTTGGCGCTGATGAGGCGTGAGATATTTTGCGCCGTTTTCGATCGCAATCATCTGCTGCTGCTGATAAAGGGTTGAGTGAGCTGCTCCAAAGGCGATCGCTGGCAACGCTTCATTAATAGTGGGAGTAAATCCTGAGACAATGGCTTCCGCCAAAACAGCACCATTGTTCTCATTGTGAAACTGGTAAACCAAAACCCGATCTAGCTGGAAGTATCGTTGAACTTCTGTCACCACGGTCATTAACAGAAGATCAATGGTTGCTGTTTGGCTCATCTGATTGGACAGGTTGAGCAGCCATTGAAGTACATCTTCTTCAGTCGTGTTAGTCATGGTGCCATTCACAACAGAGTTAGAAGTAGAACCAGATGCTGAGTTGGGGGGTAGCCCATTTGAAGGGTGAGCATCTAGAAATTGTTGAAATTGATCAAGTTTTTGCACGACTGGTTCTCCTTGCTGACTGGTGCGGATGATCTAAGATTGAGCTGCTAGCTTTTAACGAATAACTCATTGAGTTATTCAAAGTGATGCTGAGCGATCGCCAAAACATCTAAAACAGGAGTGCCACTATTTGGCAAAACCCCTAACACAAATGGCATTAACCCCGGCGAAAGCAAGCCTAATGTGGGTGCCTGGAGGTTTTCTAAGGAATGGAACTCAACCTCTTCAACCTGCATCACTAGCAGTCCTAATGCCTGTTCATCACTTTCAGTTACAACTACAAAGGGTGTTGCCGTCCCTTGTTTTCGCCAGGATAGGGAAGAAAGCCCCACCAAATGACTCACGTCAATTAGCCAAAGCATTTCTCCTCGCCAGTTACAAATGCCTAAGACACAATCAGGCATTTCAGGAATGGGCAAAATATCCTCTCCATTTACCCTGATTACTTCTGTTGTGTGTTTCAGCGGTAATAAGGCGCTATCTTGTAAACTCAAATGTACGCGGAGTAACCGCTCCCGGTTGTCCGGTGGCGGCAATTCGGGCGATAGAAAATCAAGACTCGCCGCTGCCAGCATTGAACTCACTGGCAGCTTTGGATCAAGTGAAGTTGCCATAAAATTTTGTTCTACGTCACACTGTCATTAACCGCTTTACGGTATGGATTAATTCATCTTGCTCAACAGGTTTAGGCATATAGGCATCTGCCCCAAGCAGCAAGCCCCAAAGTTTATCGACTTCAGTTCCTTTGGTTGAACAAATTACAACTGGAATTCCTTGCGTGTTGGCATTGGTTTTTAACTCACGACAGAATTCAAACCCGCTTTGTCCTGGCAAAATTACATCAATTAACACCAGATCAGGCTTATACAACTGAAGCTTAAGCCGAGCATCTTCACTAGACGCAACGCTGATTACCTCTAACCCTGCTTGTTTAAGAAATCGAGTGAGCACCTCGGTTTCTGTGCGACTATCTTCAACTAAAAGAACTGTACTCATGTGCCGTGTTTACAAAATAGAACTTATAAGTGGTATCTGCTTTTACCCTTGAATTGGCTTGCTTCTCCGGATACTTTCCTGCTTCCGGCTATTGGGCTGTAAAACTCTTCTTGCCATTGACCCAGCAGAGTCTTTTTAGGGAAGTTAGAGTTGCTTTACAGGGCTTCCCAATTTTTTTTGCCAATCAATCAGGTTTCTGTTTAACGTTTGAGGCTGAGGAGAAGGATGATCAGCCTGAACCGTTGGTAGATGCTCCAGCAAAGTTGTGAGTACTTTTTCAGATTCAATTGGTTTAGCAATAAAGCCAGTTGCATCCACCAGTTTGGCGCGTACTCGATCAACAATTCCATCTCGGCTAGTCACCATGATGATTGGGGTATTTTTAAGTGCCGAGACACGGCGAATCTGGGCACACACCTCATATCCATTGGTGACTGGCATAAGTAAGTCTAAAAAAATGAGATCAGGTTTCTGCTCAATCAGCGTTGGCAATGCCTGTAATGGGTCTTGAATATTGATGAATCGGTAGCCTGCTTTGAGCAAAATCTGTCCCATTGTGATTCGGTCAAAGCGGCTGTCATCAATGTAAACCACTAGAGGTTTTGCTGGCTCTTGCTGATTAGCTGTCGATGTAGAGGGAGCAGCACTAGAGTTAGGTAAGGCTGAAGTGTTAAAGTCCTCAACTTCAATTAGCCCCATGATGCCCCGGTTAACGTAGGGCATGATGGAACGGGTTAAAGATACCAAGGGCTGTTTTAGTCGAATTGCCAAATCTCGTAGAGTGCGATCGCCATCCACTAACGCAGTCACATTCTGATATGCCGCAGGTGAAGTATGTTGGCGTAACTCCTCTTTACTCCAAATAACAGGAGCTAGATTTGGAGAATATTGGTCGAAACCCGCCTGCTGCCACAGTTTCCAGTCGTGTGAAGCTTTGAGCCAAACCTGCTGAGCCGAAATGGGAATTTGCAGCAAATCTTGAAATTTAGGAGGAACCCGACGATAACTTAACTGGATCGGCAAGCGCTCAACCTGTTGCTGATCTTGCTGAAAAATATCAAACAAAATCTCAGTGACACAGCCCTCAATCGCACTCTCTAACTGCTTCTGTGGAATTTTTCCCTGCTTCAACAAATTTTGGATGGAGAAATAACTCCATTGCGGTTGGTCTAGCTTGCGCTCATAGGTAGCCTGCTTGAATTGGGGACAAGCTTGAGCCATTTGGCGATACCAGCATCGAACTGAATGCATCTCGCTAGCGGCTCCAACCAACTTTCCCGCATAAAAGAACAAACTCCACAGTGAGTTTGAGGCTTCTTTAATATCTAAATCTAGTCGTCCTGTAAACTGTTGCAGTTCACAGGATTGAATATGTTTAATCAATTCGCTGAGGTTTTCTATCTCACAAGTCTTTACAGGAGGTTCCAATGAGCTAATAGATGTTGGAGTAAGCATGGGAATGAGATATCCGATCCGATTGGTGTGCTGCGCGTCTTTAGGCAGATTTTGAAGAGGTTTAACTTTAAAACTGGTAGTCGAAGCAAATCCCTTCACTTCTATTGAGTTGAAGTGTCAGAGGCTGGTTTAAGAAATGATCCTGATCTCTCAATCTGAGAATGTAAGCTTTTGCTTTTAGCGCAATTCCTCAAGATCCCACTTGAGGGCTAAAAGCAGCATTTTGAGTTCAGGCAAGACTGTGTCTACCCTAGCCTGTGTCAAAAGAGAGTAAGGGAGGAGAGTCGTTTGGAGCGTCAAATTAGATGTTGTCAGGCTAACACTGGGTTCCCTTCTTACACGCAAATAAACTTCTACTGGTATTGGTAAAAACTATGCCAACTAGGACACCGCTTGAGACTAAAAAACGGTGCAGCTAAAACTGCGGTAGATAAATCTGTAGGTAGAACGAACTGAAATGAACCTGGTAGATGAAAATCAGTTCGGAAGGACAGCTCTGAACAATCTATAGAAACAGTCCATGCAACAACCTACTCTAATATGCAACACAACCTTGACTTTCTGCAACACAACTCTGACTTTCTGCAACACAGCTTTAATTTTCTGCACCCCTTAGAGCTTGTGCGTCGTTTGCTAGTACGTGTTTTTACTGTAGCTAGCACCTCAGAGCCTCGACGAGTTAGTGACCTTAGGTATTTTCACTGTAATGATCCATGATTGTCTTGCAGATGCAGTCCTGTCAAGCGCATAACTTGAAGTTCACAGAAGCTTATTGGTCAGTCTATATAGTCGTAAATCCAGCTTTTAGGACAGCTTTTAGGGCAGCTTGAAAAATCAGGCAAATCTCTCTAAATTAGCCACTAATCTGTGAAAATATCTTCCTGTAAGTTTCCTAGATCGTGATCCCACTCGATATTGGGCATTTGGTCAAACGCTTGACGAAGCGACGTTTCCCAAAGCTTGCGAATTTTGGCTAAGTACGGATCTCCAATTCGGAGCCGCAGCTGATGCTTAACATTAAAGCTGTTAGCAGCATAGCTAATGAGATTAATCGGTGGCCCAACCGAGATATTGGATTTCATGGTTGAGTCGATTGATAAAAGCGCACATTTTGTGGCGGCTTCTAGGGGCGTTTCAAAGGTTAAGGTGCGATCGAGAATCGGCTTTCCATACTTAGTTTCACCGATTTGCAGAAAAGGTGTTTCTCGAGCCGCCTGAACAAAATTGCCCTGGCTATAGATTAAATAGAGTGCTGGCTCTTCCCCTGGAAGTTGTCCGCCCAGGAGGCAGCTACAGTGATAGTCAATCTTGTCGCGCTCTAGCCACGAGCGGTCTTGCTCTTGCACTTGACGAATTTTAGCGCCTACGTAACGAGCCGTGTCAAATAGGGTAGGCAAACTGTGCAGGGTGTCCCCTTCCCCTAGTTTAAGGTCACGCCGCAGGGCATGGAGAACAGCCTGAGTCATCGACAGATTGCCAGACGTGCAGAGCAAAATCACCCGCTGGTCAGGTAAGGAAAAGTCAAATAGCTTTTGATAGGTAGAGATGTAGTCTACGCCCGCATTAGTGCGAGAGTCAGCAGCAATCACGAGTCCATGTTGAGTAATAATGCCCAGGCAATAGGTCATAGCCGTAGTTTGTTGTCCTCTGTAGTTGCTCGCTATGCTGATGCTCTATTCTGCTGGCTCTAGCGGGGGTAGAAACTTTTGAATCAAGCCAATAGTGACAGCAGGAATTTCGAGTTGGGGAGTTAGCCCAACATCAGTCAGCTGATGAAATTGAACCACAGTAGGATTCATTTCAGCTAGACGGCGACCAATTTCTGGACCCGTAAATTGAGATTTTTCACCCCAAAGGATTACGGTTGGCACGGTGAGCCGGGTCATGTATTCCGATAGGTCAAAGCACAGGTCGCCCCGCACAAAAGAAAGGGCGGCATATTCAGCATTGGGCTGGGTTGCTGACTCCAAGTATGCCTCGACAATTTCGTCAGAAATTCGCTCTGGGCGGGCAAATTGACGCTGTTCTAGAAAGCTGCGAATGCCAAAGCTGGTAGCGACTCCAGCAGTGTAAAACAGGCGATCGACTACAGGAATATTCACTAATTGAGTGAAGAAGCTGCGAGTGTAGTTTTCACCGAAGTCAGATAGCCCTGCGGCGGTAGTGAGGATGAGGGATTTGAACAATTCGGGACGGGCGATCGCCGCTCGGATCACAAAAGCAGCCGTCAAAGACGACGCAATCACCGTTGTCGGTCCACTGCACGTCTTTTCCATGAATTCAATCAGCGTGTTTACATAGTCCTCAACTTTATAGTCGCGGGCGGGATGGTCAGACTGCCCCCAGCCGATCAGGTCAGGTGCCAGGATGCGATATTGGGCGGCAAAGGCAGGATAAACCTTAGACCACTCATAGGAAGAAGAGCCGCCACCAAAGCCGTGAAAGAAGACGAGTGTAGGGACATCGGCATGGGGCACTTCTTGAGTCACCCAGGGCTGACCCTCAGCCGTGTAGTAGACCATCTTCCCCAATGAGGTCATGACAGAGTGTTGATAAAAGCCCGGTGGAATAAACATACGTACACCTCATTCACACGGATCAACCGATCAGGCTAGCGTGAGTTAGATAAAAGCACATCTACCATTTTGCAGCTTACCTTACCCCTTTCAAATTTGTGAGAATACAGGTTAAGAGGTGCTTCTTCTGGCTCTCTACTTCAGTCAATCTTAGAAATACTATGAGAGTCCTCGAAGCTCAACGTCTGCGAAAAACTTATCGATCTCAGGGCAAGGTGCTAGAAGCAGTTCAGGATGTTTCCCTGGAATTGTCGGTGGGTGAGGTTCTGGCATTTTTAGGGCCAAATGGAGCCGGAAAAACAACCACGATCAAGATGATTGCTGGGCTGATTTTGCCCGATCAGGGGTGGGTCAGCATTGCTGGACGCAATCCTCATCGCGACTCACGTGCCTTGCGATCGCTTGGTGCTGTTTTGGAGGGCAACCGCAACCTCTACTGGCGACTCACGCCCCAGGAAAATTTGGAATATTTTGGCGTGCTGCGCGGTCTAACTCGTCGTACTGCTCGGCAGCGTGGGCAAGAATTATTGGAACGATTTGGGCTAGCCGACAAAAGAAGTACGACCGTGCAAACGCTCTCACGCGGGATGCAGCAAAAACTGGCGATCGCCGTTTCCCTGATTCACGATCCGCAACTGTTGTTGTTGGATGAGCCCACTTTAGGACTGGATGTAGAAGCTACCCAAACCGTAAAACAGTTGATTCGTGAAATTGCTGCTGAGGGGCGAGCCATCTTACTCACCACGCATCAACTCGACATTGCAGAAGAACTTTCAGATCGGGTCGCAATTATCCAACAGGGCAAAATTGCAATTGAAGAACCTACTTCAGAACTGATTCGCCAGTTTTCAGGAACCGCTTATACCATTGAGTTAGAGCATCCTTTAGACTCAGAAAAAGTGAGTAAAGTGAAAGAGTTGGGTGGCACCTTTCAAGGACAGTTGATTTATGTGCGTGAGTCAGACGAGCTATATCAAATCCTTGATGTGCTGAAGCCTCTACCACTGGTCAGAGTCTACCGAGATCAAGCGAACTTGACGGATATTTTTCTAAAACTGGTGCGGGAGAAAACCCTTGGTTGAGCTATTTTTGGCAGAACTCAGGCGCAGTTGGATTCAACTGATTCGCTATTCTACAGAGGCAATTGGCGGCATCATTATCACAACCTCCATTTTTTATGGGCTCTTTCTCAGTGCCCAATATATTGCAGGACCAGGGCTTCAGTTTGGCGATCGCCTGGACGCCGTTGTAATTGGCTATGTCCTGTGGACACTAGTATTGTTTATCATGAGTGACATTGCTGGAGGTTTGCAAAATGAGGCGCAAACTGGAACTTTGGAGCAGCTTTTTCTCTCACCTTTTAATGCATCAAAGGTTTTTTTGGTGAGAGCGATCGCCAGTCTCACCATTCAAATCACACTTAATATCAGCATTTTACTCATCATCATTGCGATCACGGGCAGTCAGCTTTCCTTTCCGCCCAGTCTGCTATTACCCTTCATCACCGTGCTGCTAGGAGCCTACGGGCTAGCGTTTGCAATGGGGTCCCTAGCCCTATTGTTGAAGCGAGTCCAACAATTACTCGGTATTTTTCAATTTGCTTTGCTATTTTTACTATCCGTTCCTACTGAAACCTGGGTTGGGTCAGGCAGAATATTTGCGCTGCTGCTGCCGATGACACCCGGAGCAGGACTACTGCGAGATCTGATGGCGCGGGAATTGGGACTGAACTGGGGACAGTGGGCTATCGCCCTCGCTAATGGAGTCGTCTATTTTTCTCTGGGACTATTCCTCTTTCGTCAAGCCGAACGCGAGACCAAACGCAGAGGCAGACTGGGTGGATATTGAGACTTTGGCTGAGGCTTTTGTTCACAGTGCCAAAAAATTGCTTCGTCCGCAATCCAAATGGATGAAGTCTACTTGTATTGACCCCAACTCAGCGATCGCTCTCACTCACGCCAGGCTTCGCAGAACTTTTTCCATAACTTAAGCGGCTTATCCCAATTCAAAGACATAGTGAGTGTGAGGGTTTCCCTATCCATAGCCATACTCATGCTCACGATCAGGTACATGATTTAGTTGTTGCTTAGCGCGATCGCTTTAGGTAATGTGGCTGTTGGACTGGTGTTGGTGCTGGCGTTTAGTACAGGTTTAGCGATCGTGCTGACTGGATTGGAGTGATTGCTCGTTTACGCTAAGCGACTGTTAAAACAAGTTCTCGGTCAACTGCGATTGCTGAAAATATTACCCGTCGTAAGTGCGTTAAGCATTGTGCTAACTAGCGTTAGCATTTCCACACAAGCATTTATGCAAGTGATAGATTTTGAGTTTTGAGTTGTAAGTGAGTTCTCCAATTGTATCGAAGTAATCCTATGCTGAAGTTTTTGAGTTTGACAGGTGTTTTGACGGTTACTTTCTTATGGTTGGCGATCGCCTCTCTTACCTAGATTGCTGCTGGCGACACTCTTATTTTTCCATCGATCTCTCCGCTGTTGAGCGAATCTAACTTGGACGATACTTTCTTTTGCTACATATGAACCGAAGATGGCAGAATAATGAATTTAACCCGAATCTGTGCTACCCATCCCAACAGTCGCAGCATTAACTTAGAGAACAGCTTGGACGTGAACGGATGCTACGTTTTTGATGAGAATGTCCGTCCCTGTTTACCTATTCAATAAGTATTTAATAAGTAACCGTTTCTACGGCCTAACCGTGTTTGGGGTAACCTTTCATCTTAATGGAATCATAGACCTATCTTGGGCTTCAGGTAGAGGATATTTATCCCCGCCACGTTGAAACTGAATCTATACAAGATAGGAGAAAGCGTGTGCCATCTAGCAACAGTAAGCCTTTCAGAACGATGTTTCAAGATGTTGGGGGCGAACCCCGTCAGCACAGCTACTATCCAATTGAACTGGCAACACCCCAAGGAGTTGTTCATTGCCAATATTACCGAATAGAAGCAACTAAACAAGCTGCGATTTGGGTTGGTGGAATTGGTGGAAATTGGGATACCCCAGCACAAGGGCTTTATCCTCGGCTTTGTCAAGACTTAATGAGTGATGGCATTGCTGCACTACGCCTTCAGTTTCGCAACTCCACGCACCTGCAAGAGTCCGTTCTAGACGTGTTAGCGGGCATCAGTTATCTAGAGAATGAAGGAATTGAGGCGATCGCCTTAATTGGTCATTCTTTTGGCGGTGCGGTTGTGATTCAGGCAGCAGCTCAAGCAGAGGTGGTTCGCACGGTGGTGACTCTAGCAACACAATCCTACGGCACAGATTCTGTTTCAGCAATAGCAAGCCACTGCTCGCTATTGCTGCTGCATGGTACACACGATTCCGTTTTGTCGTCACTCTGCTCACGCTACGTCTACAACAGGGCACTTGAGCCTAAACGGCTGGTGCTTTACCCCAACGCAGGTCATGGATTAGATGAGGTTGCTGGAGAAGTGCACCAAACCATTCGGGCTTGGCTAAGCGAACAGATGGATCAAGATAGAATTTTTTGATCGTGGCTAAAGCGTTACGGTATAAGCATCGCGAATGCCTGGAACTTTGACGATTTCTGCCAAAATGCCTTCGGGCAGCGGGTCATCAATGCTTAGCACCATGACTGCATCACCTCTGACAATCTTGCGTCCAACCTGCATACTGGCAATGTTGACATTGAAGCTGCCTAGCAGAGAACCGATTTTACCGATGATTCCTGGCATGTCACGGTGCAGCGTAAACAGCATATAGCGGTTAGGCGGAACGTTGATCGGAAATTCGTCAATGCTGGTGATCCGAATTTCGCTATCGCCCAACAGCGCTCCCGTCACTGAATGTTCGCCGAGAGAGCCTTTAGCCATCAGGTGCAGCGATCCCGTATAGTCTTTGACCGCAGCATCCCGAGTTTCGATCACCCGAATTCCCCGTTCTTTTGCCTCAATGCTGGCGTTGACGTAGTTGACTCGCTCTTGCAGGGCGTGAGAGAGCAGTCCTTTCAGCGCAGCGACTACAACAGGTTGACTTTCACTGTTGGCTAACTCGCCTTGCAGCCTGACGTTGAATGACTCGACCCGTCCTCCTGTCAGTTGGCTAACCAGGTTGCCCAAGGTTTCCGCCAGTTGCAGGTAAGGACGCAGTTTTTCCAACAAGTCGGGTCGTAGACCAGGGATGTTAACCGCAGAACGAGCGGGCAATCCTAACAGCACATCACGGATTTGCTCGGCGACATCAATGGCGACGTTGACCTGAGCTTCTTCGGTGGATGCACCCAAGTGCGGAGTCAGGATGACCTCTTTACCCAGCGATCGCAAAGGAGAATCACCCAGCGGCTCTGTCTCGTACACATCCAGCGCAGCCCCAGCAATTTTGCCCTGCTCGATCGCCTCTGCTAATGCCTGCTCGTCAATAATGCCGCCTCTGGCACAGTTGATAATTCGAGCGGTAGGCTTCATTTTTGCCAGAGACTCACTGTTAATCAAGTGATAGGTTTCTGGCGTTTTGGGCAAGTGCAGCGTGATGTAGTCCGATTCCTGGAACAGCAAGTCTAGCTCAACTAACTGGCAGCCAATTTGGTCGGCGCGTTCGGTAGAGAGAAACGGATCGAAGGCCAGCAGGCGCATTCCCATCGAACGGGCGATCGCCGCCACATGAGAGCCAATTTTGCCTAGCCCTACGATCCCCAATGTTTTCTTATAAACTTCTACCCCTGTGAAGCTTTTGCGATCCCACTTGCCGCTTTTAACGGACTGGTTAGCATCGGGAATATGCCGCGACATCGACAGCATCATTGCCACCGCATGTTCGGCTGCGGCAACCGTGTTTCCTTCGGGCGAGTTGACGACAACAATACCGCGACGGGTCGCCGCAGGCACGTCAACATTGTCAACCCCAACGCCCGCACGTCCGATAATTTTGAGCTGCGTCCCAGCCTCAATCACCTCTTGCGTCACACGGGTGCCAGAGCGGATCATGAGTGCGTCATAGTCTGGAATGATCTGAACCAGCTCTTCTACTGGTAGACCTGTTTTGACATCGACCTGGGCAACTTGAGAGAGAATATCGATTCCAACTTGGTCAATTGGATCTGAGACGAGAACCTTTGGCATGATCGGCAGGCGAGTTCAACAAGAGTGTCTGAGCAATGAGCTGGAAAATTGGTATGGGGAAGTCAACACCGTTGCTTGCACCCTAGCCATCAATTCAGATTTTCCACAGAAGGTCATTCTACTGCAAAGGTGGGACGGCCCTCTCAAGCAACTAAAAAATTTTGGCTTTCCCAAAAATTTCAGGAAGGTAACTTGTTATAACGTTTCTCTCAAAAGAGGCTATAGGTGGAGGGGCATCCTGCTCTGTGGGATGCCCCTCCACCTATAGCCCTAATTTTAGGAATTGGTGTTAGTTGTGATGAAGATCTCACCAAGAAGGGCGTTGAAGTCACTTCTATTTCTCTAAATAGGCACGATAACGAATAATATCCTGATCAGAGAATTCGTCATGGCACGCTCCCTTAGCTACAAAGCTGTCTCCGTTATTCAGGCGATCGCTATCACCGCGGCGATTGCAGTGATTTCAGGGCAGATTCAGCTTGACTTTGCAGGCATTAACGAAGTTTTGTCCAATTCATCCTTCCGTATCCAAATTCCCCTTCTAAATAAAGGTTAGAACTTAGCCAAAATCAAACCCAATGTTGACTGGGTTTGGAAAGATGAGGCTTGAAGGTGCGATGGATTTCTGTAAGGAGTTGTCAACCCCAGGACTTTTCTAGAGGGAGGTGACAAATTTTACTCTCTAGAAAAGATAAAAAAGTTCAACTGAGGGAGATATTATTCAGCTTCCACCGGGCACTCTAGGCAAAAAAGTTACAGGGGCAGCTCAGTTAGCGTCAGAAGAAAGGATGAGCTTGAGGGACTGCATTCCTCCAATTCATTTCTTTCCTTCTTGTTTACATTGCTGCATGAGCCGTAGCTGAAATAGAGGGCACAGACTTGAACCTACCCACGCAGCCAGACGAAGAAGCAACCCGTCAACGAGCAAATTTTAAGCAATGGCTGAAGGGCGATCGCCGAGTTTGGCTAACTGCTACAAGTGTTGCAGGATGTGTCGTTTTACTGCGAATGTTTGGGCTATTGCAGTCAGCAGAACTTTCAGCCCTTGATCAGCTTTCGTGTTTGCGTCCCGCAGAAGCGATTGACAATCGAATCGTAATTGTCGGCATTGATGAGCAAGATTTGCGGCAAATTCAGGAATGGCCGCTGCCCGACCAAAGAATGGCAGAACTGCTGCAAAAGCTAGCCTCCTATCAGCCTCGTGCAATTGGGCTGGACATCTACCGAGACTTTTCGGTTGGGGCAGGTCAGGCTGAGCTAGAGCAGGTCTTTGAAACAACCCCTAACCTGGTCGGAATTGAAAAAATTGAGGACGAAAACAGTTTTGCAGTTGCTCCACCTGCCGCGCTAAGCAACAGAAATCAAATCGGTTTTAACAACGTTGTCGTAGATGACGATGGCAGAATCCGTCGCTCTTTGTTGTATTGGACGGTAGATGGACAAAGTCATACCAGTTTTGCGCTAAAGCTCGCCCTAATCTATTTGCAGTCAGAAAACGTTGAGCCAAAACCAGCCAATGTCAATCCTAAGTATCTCCAGTTAGGGCAGGCAGTCTTTCATCCGTTTCAGCCCAGTGATGGTGGCTATATACGAATGAGAAATAGCGGCGGGTATCAGGTGTTGGTCAACTTTTACAATGCTCCGTCTGGGTTCGAGATGATCTCCCTGAGCGACGTGATGACCGGAAATGTGCCGCCCGATTTGCTGCGCGATCGCATTGTTTTAATTGGCTCTACGGCAGTCAGCCTTAAAGATTTTTTCTATACCTCTAACAGTAGCGGCTTAGGGAAAGAAATTCGCCAGATGTCAGGGGTTGAGCTTCATGCCAATTTTATTCATCAAATTTTAGGGGCAGCGCTAGAGGGGCGATCGCTCCTTAGAGTTTGGCCTGATCCACTGGAACTTGGCTGGATCTTGATCTGGTCTTGGGTCGGGGCTAGCGTAGTCTGGGAGCTTCGATCTCCGCGCAAGTCTGCACTTAGCGTTCTAGTTGCCAGCGCCAGCCTAACCGGAATTTGCTACCTTGCCTTACTTCAAGGATGGTGGATTCCGCTGGTTCCTGCTGCAATGGCTTTGGTCGGTTCTGCGGTTGCCGTTACGGGTTACATTGCTCACCTCCAGGAAGAGTTGAAAAAGTCAAAAGAATTTCTGCAATCCGTCATTAACACCATTCCCGATCCGATATTTGTGAAGGACAATCACCATCGCTGGATCGTACTCAACGAGGCTTACTGTCGCTTAATTGGGCAACCGCTGCAAGCACTTTTAGAACGATCAGACAGCGACTTTTTCTCAGAGAAACAAGCGATCGCGTTTCGGCAGCAAGACGAACTGACTTTCGCAACGGGAACCGATCAAGAAAGTGAAGAAGAATTCACCGATGCTCACGGAATCACTCACCTGATTGCAACCAAGCGATCGCTCCACCGAGATGCAGCAGGCAACCAGTTTCTGGTCGGCATCATTCGCGACATCACTCAGCGCAAAAAAGTAGAAGAAGAATTGAGACGTACCGCTGCCGAATTGGTGCGCTCTAACGCTGAGCTAATGCAAGCTGAAACCCACCTGCGGCAAATGGCCTATCACGATCCGCTGACCGGGTTACCTAATCGAAAACTGCTGCAAGACCGTTTGCAAGAGGCTTTAGTTTGGGCTAGTGACCACGGACAGCTAGCCGCATTGCTGTTTCTTGATCTGGATGGGTTTAAAGCCATCAATGACACGCTTGGGCATCAGGTCGGTGACCTGCTGCTCAAGGCAGTCGCCCAACGGTTAACAGGATGCCTCAGAGGCAGCGACCTGGTAGCGCGTTTGGGTGGGGATGAATTTGTTGTGTTGCTTCCAGCAATTCCTGGTGTTCAAGATGTTGCCAGAGTGGCTGAAAAGATTTTGGAGACGCTCGCGAAAAAGTTTGTCCTGGAAGAACAGCCCATTCTGATCACGACCAGCCTTGGCATCAGCATCTATCCCCTCGATGGAACGGACATGGATGATTTGATGGTCAAAGCAGACCGAGCCATGTACAGTGCTAAAGAGCTAGGCAAAAATCGCTATGAGTTCTTTGCACCGGAACCCCCTTCTTGAATCAGTAGGTTGGGTGAAGCAAAGCGGAACCCAACCTACACCTAACAAGCGCAGCGCTACCAGAAAGTTTCGTTAGTTGAATTTGAATTTGAACTCGAATTTGAGGTCGAATCGCTTGTCCCAGAGACGGGCGCATCCTCTGAGTAGTAATTCGAGCCAGAATTTTCTGAGTAATAATTTGAGCTAGGCGAATCGGATTCCTCTGTATGGCGATCGGAGCTAATCGAAGAATCTTGTGGCAGTTGCTCTTGTTTCACAGAATTCGGGAGAGCCGTTGAATTTGCCCCTGACTCTGGCAAAGAGTCGGTCAAAGTCTTAATGCGATTAAGCTGACCCAAGGCCCAACGGGCTGTTTCCCTCACCTCGTCGTCGCCATCTTCAGCCGCATGGCGCAGCAGATGACTAACTTGCGCGACCTGATCGTAGATCCGGGTCAAATCTCGAATCGCGTTTTTGCGAACGTCAGGGCTATTGTCTTGCAGCGAGATCAGCAGGGCACGGTTAACGGGTTTGAGCGATCGCACGCCAATTTCTGAGATAGCCGCCAAGATCAAGTTTCGTTGGCTGGAATCCGCATCAATCATCATATCCACTAGCGGCTGAAGCGATTGCGAATCTCCCCGCTGTCCCAATTCCCAAATTGCTTTGCGTCGCTTACTGGGGTCAGGGCTGTGCAAATCTCTGACTAGCTCCTGAACGATGTCTATCTTGGAGAGTCGAGAAGTCCCCTCCATATCTGAAGCATCTTCCATGTGCCCAGAAACTACCTCAGAACGAACCAAATCACGCTTGCTGCTGCCATTTGGGAAATAGGGGCGGGTGGGGGTTTCCAGCGTTGGCGACTGGTCAGCTAATCCACCTTTTAATGAGGAACTAGGACGCTTTGCATCAAGCTTTTCCATCCGTAGGAAGTAAAACAGTCCACCTGCAACCCCCAGGACTACCAAAAAGCTCAAGATCCACCAGGTTAGACCACTGCTGGATGCATTGGTTGCCTCAGCAGATTCAGTTTCGGCGGTTGATTCTGTAGCTCCTGAAGCATCGGTTGAAGTATTTGTTGCTTCTATTGCCTCTGTTGCTTGGGCTGCTATCAGTTTTTCCCAAGTTTCAGTGTTAACTCGACCATCTGCCGTTAGACCTGCTGCTTGCTGAAATTTGGAGACTGCCTCAGCGGTGCTGTCTCCATACTTTCCATCAACTGCTGCGGTGTAGTGACCTAGCTCCTGCAAAATGGTTTGCAGTTGAGTCACAGCTTGCCCCTGGCTACCAGGCAAGAGATTCGGTAATTCTGGCGTAGTAGATGGAGAAGGCGAAGACTCGGACTGGGCTAGCTCCATCATGAAAGCGTTAGTGCCAGACCGTTGACCCGGAGCAAAAGCATCCGTGGAGTTTGTGATTTCTTGAAGCGTTACAGCTGCATCGACTCGCAATCCCAGAGGTAAGACGGGGATTACACCAAGGCCCGTAAGGCAGGTAACTAACAATAAACTTAAACGATAGGACATGGTAGTTCGAGTTTGGGATCGAAGATCTAGTCCGGGTATTCGAGCAGATGTCAACTCAAGCTAACTCAATCCTGATGGTTATTCCACGAAACGATTCCCGATTGTTTAAGAGTGAAAATCTAGCTGAGCTACAAGGTTGCAGCTTTTGCCAGGGTAAATGCTAAAGACATGAGTTTGGAATAAATGTTACTCATAAAACGAAACATCAGAGTTAGATTTTGGCGACCAACACAGAAAAAACACAGGAATATTAAGTCAGGACATAATATTCATATTCAGCTTGTCAAAATTGAACACCATAGATAAGCAGCTATAACTAACAAGGCTTGATGCTAGCCCAATTCTTAGCTTGTGCTCAATTATAGAAATCAATCATCTTAAACGCCGCAAATAGGGCGATCGCTCTATCAATTCTAGACATTGCTAGTTTTCAATACAAGATTGACAGCCGGACTGAGTTTCTTTTTGTCTGTCTATATGCCCTATCAAAGCTGTTCTGATTCTGATTCACGCATCCCTATGTTTACCGATGATACCTCAGTAATATCACTGTTCGGTAAAGGTAGCGAATCTGCAAAGGTCGATTTGCCCTCCTTGCTGCCTGCGGCTTGGGGTGTGAGCGATCGCTGCCGTTGCATCAAGCCCTGAAGCTTTTCAGCTAAATTTTCTCGCTGATTAATCAAATAGATGCTCACCAGGGTAAAGCTGACCCCAATCCACTGAATAGGGCTAAGCACCTCCGCCAGAAATAGATTGCCAAACAGCAGCGCAAAGACAGGCGTGAGAAAGGTCAATGAACTGAGGCTGGTCAAGTTGCCGCTAGAAGCAAAGTAGAAAAACAAGCCGTAGGCGATCGCACTGCCAAAAATTGTTGAATAGCTCAAAGCCATCCAGTCAGGAAGTTGAAGCTGTACCCACTGCTGCGCCTCTCCCGTTGCGGAGAGCACAAACAAGGGCATTCCCCCCAAGATCATGTGCCAGCCCGTTGCCACAACCGGATCGACATAGCGGCAAACAAACCGCACCATTACCGTACCTGCCGCCATCGATAGTGCTGCCAGCAGCATCAGCCATTCGCCACTCTGAAAAAGCCGCTGCACTGCCTCTACCCCGATTTGCCCGCTGACAGATACCTCACCGTGTAAAAAAGCCAAAATCCAGGCATCCGGTAAGCCCAGCAGACTAATTCCAAATACACCAAACGCCAACCCCAGCCAACCCCACAGTCCCACCTGTTCCGCAAACAGAAACCGTGCCATCACCGCGACTGCAAGTGGCTGTGAGTCAATCATGACTGAACCCAAACCAGCCCCGGTTCTAGCTAACCCTTCTGCCAGAAAACCCTGAAATAAGGTCGCATCTACAAGCCCAAATAAGCCGATCCAGAGCCAGGCAAGCCAACCTTTGGGTTGGGACCTGCCCATGAGTGCAGCAACAATCAGAATTAACACGCCTGCGGGCACTAGCCGAATGCCTGCCAAAAACAGCGGAGTTGTGTGAGGCATCACCCCTTTCATCGCCACCATTGCAGTGCCCCAAAGGAAGAAGGGGGCAATCAGCAGAAGTGATGCAAAGGGTAGTCGGGACTCAGTTAGTTTTAGATGCATGATTCTGGCTCAGGCTTTTACATATATTAACTGAATATGTACTTATATATACTTATATTAAGAATTGCTGTGGCGGTGATGCTGGATCGCTCCACCAAATTTCTCTAGATAAGGCACACTATAATTTAGCCTTGCTTAATAAACTTAACTGTCTAATCGCTTCACTACATTATGATCTGGCCCTTTAAGCCGAGTTCTCGGAAACAAATTGCCCGCATTGAAATTACCGGAGCGATCGCTGGATCAACCCGCAAACGAGTTTTAGAAGCTCTCAAAACAGTTGAAGAAAGAAAATTTCCGGTGCTGCTGCTGAGAATTGACAGCCCCGGTGGAACAGTTGGCGATTCTCAGGAAATTTACAGCGCTCTCAGAAAGCTGCGAGAAAAGGTCAAGATCGTTGCTAGCTTTGGCAACATATCAGCTTCGGGAGGGGTTTACATCGGCATGGGAGCTGACCACATTGTTGCCAATCCTGGGACGATTACCGGCAGCATTGGTGTGATCCTGCGGGGTAACAACTTGGAACGCCTGCTTGATAAAATTGGCGTTTCCTTTAAGGTGATCAAGTCTGGACCCTACAAAGACATCCTCGCTTTTGATCGAGAGTTGACTGAGCCGGAGCAGCACATTTTGCAGGAATTGATCGATGTCAGCTACCAGCAATTTGTACAAACAGTTGCCGAAGCTAGAAATCTTGCTGTAGATACGGTTAAGAGCTTTGCAGATGGACGTATCTTTACCGGACAGCAGGCACTAGCGTTAGGCGTAGTCGATCGCTTGGGGACCGAAGAAGATGCTCGCCGCTGGGCCGCAGAGTTGGCTGGACTTGACCCCGACAAAACACAGTGCTATACCCTGGAGGAGCGAAAAAGCCTGCTAAATCGGGTCCTGTCGGGTAGTGTTCAGTTGCATACGGGACTGTCAACCGGAGTTGACTGGGTAGAGTTTGAATTAGCTACAAGCGGTTTACCCCTGTGGCTATACCGTCCCTAGGGGCATTGATTCTAGGTCGTTTGGCAAATAGGCGCTGGAAGTGACCTAAACTGAATTAAACTCAATTTCTTCCCTCAGAGTTAATCCTGCATTGATTCAGGCTATAGGCTAGACTTCTCAAACGTCCGCTTGGGGGCGCAAACTAAATATAGCTTCTAGTCATTTAATGGGAGGGCTTTAACGTGGGCTGGAAAGTTCGGGCAATTCGAGGGGCAACGACAGTCTCAGAAAATTCGGTTGAGGCAATTCGCGATGCGGTGAGGGAACTGCTAGATGAATTGGAAAGCCTAAACCCAATTGACCCGGACGATATTGTCAGCGCTACGTTTTCGGTGACTCGTGATTTGGATGCGATTTTTCCAGCGGCGATCGCCCGTGAACGGGTTCACTGGCAAAATGTACCGCTGCTGGATGTCCAGCAAATGCATGTCGAGGGCAGTCTAGAGCGCTGTATTCGTCTGCTGATCCACGTCAACATGCTAGACCCGTTAGCTGAGATTCATCATCCCTATTTGCGCCAGGCAAAAAGCCTTAGACCTGATTGGAGCATCGATTCTCAGAAAACGGTTCGGCTAGGTCGAGGCGCTTATTGAGTCAATCGCGGCGGTTACCTGTTGAGCCACGAATGGAAGGATGGCTTCATTTTTGCTATGCGCTTCGCCTTCAGTGAAAACGACCAGCAAAAAGGGCGATCGCTCCGGCAATTCTACATAGGCGGCATCGTGGCGAACTTTGCTGGTCAGCCCTGCCTTAGACCATACCCTGGCAGTCTGAGGCAGTCCTGCACCCAAAAAGCCCGTCACCTGATTTTCAGGATCGGCAGCCAGGGCTTCCGGGTCAAGACGACGCTGCATCAGCGCCATCATCGTTTGCGATCGCCCCGATGACACTGCCACACCGCCTATAATGCTGTGCAGCAATCGCGCTACGGCGTTTGTTGTCAGCATATTGCGGTTTTCCATTAGCTCTCCCAGAAATGCTCGTTCACGCCCGTAAGCGCCGTCACACCAGGTTTTTTGATTAATATTGACTGTTTCCAATTCAGTCCAGTTGAGTGACTGAAAATAACGGTTGATCAGGTTGCGCTGATTTTTCCAGGTTTCAAACGGAGCGGCAGGGAGTTCTGGTCCGCTGGTTGTGCCTGTCAATATATCTACTACCAGGCTAGTTGCGTCGTTGCTTGAATCTACGATCATGTCGCGAATCGCCCGGTCTAATTCGCCAGATGGGGCTATCATGCCGCGCTCCAGCCATTCATAGACGGCGACCAGGTAAAACAGCTTTACGACGCTGGCTGGATAAATTCGCTCGACCCCACGATAGGCAAAGCCGCGTACCGAGTGCTGCCAAAATTCGGCGGGGCTAAGTGCTCCTCCGGTATTTACAGGAACCGGATCATCGTAGACGATCCAGGTCAGGGCAATTTGGTTTTGGGCTAAGCCCGGAAATTCTGCCCAGGTCGCAGCGAGAATGCGATCGCCCCACTGTTCTAACGATTCATCTCGACGAAAAAATGTCATACCCAGTTGAGAAATAGTTTTGAATTTTGAGTTTTAGATATGGTTTCTTTCTCAGAATTGCAGTCGGCTCTGATTGCGGGACGACCAGTTGAATATCAGTGTCAAACAAACCTCAACTTGTATAATTCGCCTGAACTCAAAGACCTGGCAACTCAAGCCGTAGCGGGTCGTCAGTTGCGTATTGTATCACTCTCAGATCAAGCTGCTTTAGAGCTTCAAGACAGTCCAGGAGCAGCTCAAAACAGTACAGGTGCGCTTAAAGTTTGCCTCTGTGAAGATGACTATCCAGGCTGGCTGCCCTTAGAAGACCTGGATTTGCTAAGCGTGGTAGAAGAAAATTATCGAGCGATCGCCCTCTCCCCATCCGAAATTCAAGCCCGTTTACCCAGGGTGATTACTTTTGCCCGTAAAGCGATGACCCAACCTAACCATTATCTCTGGGGCGGCACGGTTGGGCCAAACTATGACTGTTCTGGATTAGTTCAAACGGCTTTTGCTGCGGTTGGCATCTGGCTACCCAGAGATGCCTATCAGCAGGAGGCATTTGTTCAACCGATTGCGGTAGAAGAGTTGCAGCCAGGAGATTTAGTTTTCTTTGGCAGTCGCGATCGCTGTACTCACGTTGGACTTTATCTGGGCGAAGAAGGCTACATTCACAGTTCTGGCAAGGCGATCGGGCGCAATGGTATTGGTATCGATCCGCTGTCTGCTGAGGGGGGAGCGATCGCCGAAGCTTACTATCATCAGCTACGAGGTGCAGGTCGCGTGATCGCCAGCTATAAAAGTCCTGACACCTAAAACTCTAATTGCACAAGTCTTTAAAGGCATCCCCCATTCCTCCCTAAATAGGTGGTACCAAATTTGTCTGTAGGATAGCGGCATCTATAGGGGCGAAGCATTCGGTGACAATCTCTGCCACTGAAGCACAATTCTTCTGCCGAATGCTTCGCTCGTACACCCAATAGTTCTTCTTTACGAAACGGATTCTGCATAAAGTACTCCGCACCCCCTAATCCCTAACCTCCCTCTTTCTCCTTCCCCTCATGCAAAAACTAAAACCTTACCTCCGCTGGTTCATCCTGGGTGGGACGCTATTTTTCATTGCTAAAACCTTGAGGGATCATTGGCAGGAAGTTGCATCCATTCGGGTAGGAGCAGAAGCTTGGGGATATTTGGCGATCGCCCTCACTATCACGCTACTAGCACATGTTTGGACGGGTTGGGTATGGGGATGGATTTTAGCAGGGTTAAATCATCCAGTGTCTGGCTTTTGGAGCAGCCGAGTTTACCTGCAAACGAACGTTGCCAAATATTTACCGGGGAACGTCTGGCACTTTTATGGACGCGCCTGGGCTGCTAAAGCCGCAGGCATTCCTTTAGAGATTGCTAGCTTGAGCGTTTTGCTAGAACCGCTGCTGATGGCGGCAGCGGCACTGATTGTTGCGCTGGTCAGTAGTTCGGCAGCCTATAAAGGTTTGCAATTGCTTGGTTTAGGCGTGGTGCTGGTTGCGGTGCATCCCCGTAGCTTGAATCCGGCAACTCGGTTAGTCGGTCGGTTGAAAAAGCCCAAAACAGGGGTTGATGCTGATAGCACTGAAAATCCTGCTCCGGTTATTCCTCCGATTCAGCATTATCCTTTCTTGCCACTCCTGGGAGAGTTAATATTTCTGGGGCTTCGAGGCGCAGGCTTTTGTTTCACGGTGATGGCGCTGACTGCGATCACTTGGAAGCAAGTTCCGTTGTTGCTAGGTGCTTTTAGCGTTGCATGGCTGCTAGGATTGATAATTCCTGGCGCACCCGGTGGCATTGGCGTTTTTGAGGCAACGGCGATCGCCCTTCTGGATAACCACTTTCCACCTGCAATGGTCGTCAGTGCAGTCGCAGTCTACCGCTTAGTGAGCCTTTTAGCAGAACTAGCAGGTGCGGGAATAGCCTGGCTCTACAGCCGTAGAATATAGCTTAGCCATACGGCGACACTTCTAGAGAGCGATTGCAAGCGATCAAGTGTGAGTATTCAGTTTGAGTGTGAGTGAGTGTCCATGAAAACAGTGCTGCATCCCGACTACCATAGCGACCGATCTGCGTCAGCGCTACAGCTTGACCTGTCTATCATCGTGCCGATTTACAACGAGGTAGAGTGTGTTCCCCATCTGCTGGATCAGGTCTCGCAAATTCTCAAAGACCATCATTTTTCCTATGAGATTATCTGTGTAGACGATGGCTCTACCGACGGCACGACGGAGTTGCTTTACCAGCAGGCAAAGTTGCGAAAAGATTTACGCGTGGTGGTTTTGCGGCGAAATTATGGACAAACCGCAGCTATGGCGGCTGGCTTTAATTACGCTAGGGGTGCCGTGTTAATTACGCTGGATGGAGATTTGCAGAATGATCCAGCAGACATTCCGCAACTGGTGGCGAAATTAGAGGAAGGCTATGACTTGGTTAGCGGTTGGCGCAAAAACAGGCAGGATGCAGCCTTAACTCGCTTGCTGCCCTCCAAAATAGCAAATTGGTTGATTGGGCAAGTGACTGGCGTAAAGCTGCATGACTATGGCTGCTCGCTCAAAGCCTACCGCTCAGAATTGGTCGCTGATTTGAACCTGTATGGGGAACTGCATCGCTTTTTGCCCGCGCTGGCTTTTATCGAAGGAGCCAGGATCACAGAAATGCCTGTGCGCCATCATGCTCGTCGCTTTGGACAGAGTAAATATGGCTTGGGGAGAACGTTTCGCGTGTTGATGGATCTGTTTACGATCTTCTTCATGAAAAAATTCCTCACCCGCCCAATGCATGTGTTTGGCTGGTTTGGTTTAGTTTCGATGGCGTTGGGAATTCTGTTGGGCGTGTACCTCAGTTTTCTCAAGCTGGGGCTAGATCAAAGCATTGGCGATCGCCCCCTCCTAATTTTGGCGGTTGTGCTGTTCCTCACTGGAGTTCAGCTATTTAGCTTTGGGCTGTTGGCGGAGTTGTCTATGCGAACCTACCATGAGTCTCAGGGTCGCCCGATTTATCGAGTCAGAGAAGTCATTGAACCCGTTGGCAACTCCAAAAGTACTGTGTAGAAAAAAGTACTGTACAGAAAAGTGATCAAAAAGCGATCGGATTTTTAGTAAGTCTTAAAAATCCAGAGTAATTTGCAAAGAATTGGACTTTTGCGGCCGAAATTTGCATATATGCCTCAAGACTGGTGGCATATGCCGTCATGATTTCCTAAATTGGCGGATAGAGTCTGTTCCATTCTCTGGCGTTTGCCCCAGGCTATACCAGTGCTTATTGTTCGCTACTGAGTGTCTGAATAGTATCAAATTTGTACATAAAGGCTCAAAAACTGGCTTTTTACGTCCAAATTACCAGGTGGTTCACCGATGGGTTTACCTGAGTATTTTTTGATCTTGACTACTCTGTTTCAAAGGCACTTGTGTAAGTCGAAGACGGCAACCCACCTGAGATTGGACTGCATTGACATTTAATTTCTAAGAACCATTGAGGAGTGAGTGTAAACATCATGCTATTTAGACATGTTTCTGTCTCGCTGAGTCTTGCTGCTTTAGCCCTTGTATCCAATGCACTGGTTGCGCAGGCTAATACTGTAGATTCTGCATCGGTTGATGTTGTGAGTGAGCAGCCTGCAAGCGAAGTAGAGGCAGTAGAAACTCAACCTGGGTTGGCGATCGCCCCCGTTCAACCTGAGCAGACTGTGACTGCTGACAGCGAAAGTCTGACTGCACCAGATGTAACTGCACTAGATGTAACTGCACTAGATGTAACGACTGAAGCGCAAGTTCAACTGGCAGACATTCAAGAACTGCCAGTAATCACGGCGACTCCTGAAACGGAGCAAGCTAATTCCACTGCAGCTCCGGCTGAATCTGTAACTGTAGCCGAAGAGTATGTAGAAGACAGTACAGCTTCAACTTCTGCGGCAGCTTTAACCGAACAGCCTGAGATGGTTGACGGTCAGACCGTTGAAGAACAAGAAACTAGCGTTGAACCTGCTGCTGAGCAGGTTGCTCAGACGGTTACACCCGGTCGCTCAACTCGGTCTGGTCCTAGCTACCTTGGTGTTGGTGGTAACATCGGGCTCGGTGATGGAGACACAGCTCTCGGTGAAGGTAGTTTTGCCGTCTTCAGCAAAATTGGTTTAACCAGCTTTTTGTCTGTACGTCCGGCTGTCCTGTTCTCTGATGATCCAACCATTTTGGTTCCCGTCACGTTTGACTTTATCCCTGGCGTAACCGACGTAACAGAGGATGTATCAGGAGAACTAGGTCTTCGAGTTTCTCCTTATGTTGGAGGTGGCGTTGCAATCTCTACTGGAGATGATGGTAGCGTTGACTTCCTGCTTTCAGGCGGGGTAGATGTGCCTATCACATCCCGGATTACTGCAACGGCTGCTGTGAATGCAACTGTGTTTGACAATCCGGCTGTAGGCTTGATGCTAGGTGTTGGCTACAACTTTGGCGCGTTCTAAAGATCGGTAGGCACTTAATTCAGTAACAGAAACGGAGGGAGGGCTTAGCCCTCCCTCCGTTTCTGTTAAAAAGGTAGCTAAATTGAAGTTGCATCAGGTATTCAAAACTAAGTTGTCACGATGAACTACTGTTTCTGCGCCTGAATAGCCCAAAATTTCTGGAATTTTATCGGAGTGAACTCCTCTAATTTTTTGTAGCTCACTGCTGCTGTAATTAACGATGCCTCTAGCGACCTCCTGTCCGCTGCGATCGCACAATTGCACAGCATCCTGGCTTTGAAACTCTCCCTCGACTTCAGCAATCCCGGCTGCCAAGAGTGATTTGCCTGCCTGAGAAATGGCAGTGACCGCACCCGGATCAAGATACAGCTTTCCGGCAGGCACCAGTCCGTGAGCAATCCAGCGCTTTCGAGCGTTGAATGGCTGTGGCTGTGGCTGAAACTGGGTTCCCAAGGCTTCTCCTTGAAGGATTTTCTCGATGTTATGGGGCGATCGCCCTTCTGTAATCACCGTGCGAACTCCAGCATTTGCGGCAATTCGGGCGGCTGCAATTTTTGTCACCATGCCGCCTGTGCCCCACGCAGAGCCGCGATCGCCCACTTCCACATTGAGTGCTTCCAGTTGGTCAAATTTGTCTATCAGACTAATTGGTTTAGCGTCAGGATTGGAGCGAGGATCAGCAGAATAGAGGCGATCGACATCCGTGAGCAGAAACAGCCAATCTGCCTCCACTAAACTCGCCACCATCGCTGAAAGCGTATCGTTGTCGCCAAACTTTAGCTCATCGACGGCTAGCGTATCGTTCTCATTGACAATTGGTACCACTCCCAACTTCAGCAATTGGCGGAACGTGCGATAGGCGTTGACATAGCGGCTGCGCTGCACCAGGTCGCTGCGAGTTAACAACACCTGGGCGATCGGCTGCTGGAGCGAGGTAAATAAATCGTCATAGACCCGCATCAGTCTTCCCTGTCCGACAGCGGCGACGGCTTGCTTCATTGCTATGGTGCGGGGGCGTTCGCTCATGCCGAGTCGAGCACAGCCAATGCCAACGGCACCCGATGATACCAAAATCACCTGATGCCCCTGGCGACGCAGTTGGCTGAGCATTTCTACTAAAGCCGCAATCGTGGAGAGTGCGAGATAGCCGCTATCCGCTTGAGTCAAGCTAGAAGTACCGATTTTGATGACTAAAGTCTGGGCTGCCTTCATGAGAGTGGAGTAAAACTTTTGTAACGAACACTCAACGATCTGCTATTCATTTTTCACTAACCTCTGACACTTTGGGAATTTAGCCCTCTGCTCCGGTCCTAGTCCCTTAGTACAGCGTTAAGTCTCCCAATGTGCAAAGCGCCAGCCCTACAAAAGCCGGACTGGCGCTCTACAGAGTATTCATAGGGATTTATGGGCTAGGGTCTTTATATTTGCTGACCCCATTTAATCTATTAGTAGAATGCCAGAAAAATTGGATTGTCCTGGCTGCTTTAAGGTTTTCTTTATATTTACATTCTTTAGAATTCATCAGGTTTTGTA
The DNA here is from genome assembly GCF_014695875.1 of Leptolyngbya sp. FACHB-541. NCBI lineage: Bacteria > Bacillati > Cyanobacteriota > Cyanophyceae > Leptolyngbyales > Leptolyngbyaceae > Leptolyngbya > Leptolyngbya sp. FACHB-541. The sequence goes on from NZ_JACJPC010000042.1 coordinate 47,351, forward strand.
AAGTTATGTTGCTGGGTCAGGGAAGCTCCTAAGATTTGCGAAAGCCAAACCTCCACAGTTCGCACTGGGTGTCGCCGGGCAACTTTAGCGGGATTGACCATCGGCTCGACCAAAACTGTAAACATGCCTAGCCGATTTCCTGCTAGAACATCGGTGAAGAGGCGATCGCCCACCATTGCCACATGCTCGACTGGAATATCCATTGCCTCGACGGCTTGCCTCAGCTTGCGACGAGAAGGCTTACGTGCGCCCAAAATGTAGGGCAGGTTAAGCGACTGAGCAATGCGGCTAATCCGGTTTTGACTCAGGTTATTGCTGACCAGCCACAGCGCTACCGATGGGCGAATTTCCTCGACCCACTGCCGTAGTTCTTCTGAAACTTCGGCAGCACTCATGGGTACCAGGGTTTCGTCTACGTCTAACACCAACCCCTTCAGGTTGTAATGCTGTAACAGCTTAGGAGACAAACTCAAAATTGAGTCTCCCAAAATTAGATCAGGTTGTAACAGTTTGCCCCAGGACATAAAAGGATTGAAGTTCAGATAACGTTTGCCCTCTTGGTTGAAGATGCCCTAAGCGATACCAGGGCTACTCCGTCTCAATCTTAGATGGGTTTGGATACACTTGGTTGTTGATCCCTACAGTTGACCCCCACAGATTCCTGCGGTAGCTAGTTTTCACTGCCTTGTTGCTGAGCTGCTATATCGTCTTGAATGGCAGCTTGGGCAGCTTCATGTTCTGCCAGAGTACGGCTAAAGACGTGAGTCCCATCATAGCGGGCGACAAAAAAGAGATATTCCGTATCGGCTGGGTTTAGAGAAGCTTCCAGACTAGACACACCTGGACTGGCGATCGGCGTAGGGGGCAACCCTGTGTTGACATAGGTGTTGTAAGGAGATGGCGTGTTGACCTCGTCCAAGGTTAAAGGTTGCTCTGGTGTTTGGCGAATGCCAAGGGCATATTCAACCGTGGGGTCAGCTCCTAGGGGAATGTTCTCCCGCAAGCGACGGGCAAACACGCTAGCAATCTGAGGACGCTCTTCGCTGATTACTGCTTCTCGTTCGACGATGCTAGCGAGTGTCACCCACTCCAGTAAGGAAAATTGCGTTTGTCCCTGCTGATAAACCGGTAGGGCAACCTGCTCAAAACGATCTAGCATCTGGTTAATTACAGATTCAGGTGTTACCTCATCCTCAACCTGGTAGGTGTCGGGATAAAGGAACCCTTCTAGAAGGGGAAGCCGCTGGGGTAGCCAGGGATATTGGTCACGCGGAACTTGCCGAGTCGCAGCTAGAAACTCCTGAGCAGTGAAAAAGCCTTGCTCTTCAAAGTATTCCGCCATTTCCTTAGTCGACCATCCTTCAGGAATGGTAAAGCTGAGATGGACGACTTCTCCCCGCCAGATTTTGTTGGCGATCGCCTCCATCGGTTCACTGGGTGATAGTGCGTAAGTGCCAGCCAAAAAGCCACCCTCACGATTTTGCAACGTTTGCCAGCGAGTCCACAAATTCCAGGCTGTTGTAGAACGAATCAAGCCTGCAGCTTCAAGGTCTTGCCCAATCTGTTGAGCTGACGTGCCTTCTGGAATCTGAAACTGAACTGTTTTGGCTTCAGTTGTGGCAGGCTGCTCGGCTGTAGCAGGCTGTTCAGTTGTAGCAGGCTGTTCAGCTGTAGCAGGCTGTTCGGTTGCAGCATCTGCGGGCGCGTTTGCCCAACTCCACCAAACCCAACCTTGCCATCCACACAGACCGAGCGTCGCAGGAAAAACAATCAGGTAAAAGAACCACTTGGAGATGCGCTGGGTGACTGTCATGAGATCTTGTGGTTTGAGAATGGGTAGATCAATCGTTCATCGTAAAGCCTAGTGAAGAATGACGTGAGTGAGGGAGGGTGAAGTTGCCATGAGCCATCACCCCAAAAGAGCGCTTACCCCAATTTGGGAAATAGGATATAGAAAATAGCGGGAGTGGCGATCGCCACTCATTTCTGCGCTTAAAGGAAAAACTTACTCCAAATCGTCAAATAGCTGATCTTCTAACTGCGATCGCATCAGTTGAAATTCTTCTGGTGAAAGCAGTTCGGGATTGCCTTCCGAATTCATCCGAGCGAAAAATAAAAGCGGATCGAGCGGCGTGCAAACAGCGTATTCTTGCTCTTCGTAGTAAAAGTTTGTCAAAAGCTGAAACTGCTCAGAGTCCAGATTGGCTTCATCTTCACCAATATCTAAGGTAATGATGTCATCTTCGGTTGCTGCTGGCAGATCTCCGCTGGCGGTCAAAGTCAGCGCCGTGCGGTTGAGAGTGAGGTCTTGCTCCGCCAAAACTGCCCGTGCAGTTGGGAAGATGTCATCAATTTCCTCGTCTTCGATGTCGATCAGAGTTTCTTCATCCTCATCTTCTTCATCTGCTTCCCAAGCAAAAATCTCAATGGGGTTGTCAACGGGCATAAGCAGTACGTACTCTTTACCCTCAACTTCCAAAGAGCGTTCGACATAGCAAACCAGCGATCGCCCCTGTTCATCGGTCAAGCTGACGGTTGGTGCGTCGATGTCTGCCTCGTCTGCATCCATTCCCGGATTCTCTCTGCTCATATCTGAATCGGTCATGCTATTCCTCTGATCACAACTTGCGTCTTGCTGTATGCTGCTCCCTGAATTTCAGGATGAGAGCGATCGGCAAGGAGTATTACTACAGCCCCGCCACAAAAAACTTTACAGCATGACTAGATCCGTTTTACTCCCTGAACAATTCTAATTGGGCTGATTTGACTCGCCCTCTCCCAGAAGTTATCTCCACTCATGCGTTTCAGCAAGAAGGTTAAAACAAGTTTGTCGTGATTTTGGGTAATTTGCTGGGTGACTAGGCTCTAGCGTAGGAAGGCTAGTTTGGCAGCTCCAGTTTCCCTTTAGAGGGCGTTTTGGAGGGCGTTTTTAACTGTTGCCATACGACACCCCGACGCTCATACTCTAGTTCTTGCTCTACCTCATAAGCGATTTGAGGGCTAAGATATCGTTCCAATAACCACAGCGACAGATCTATGCCAGAAGTGACGCCTCCTGCTGTGACGATGTCGCCATCATCTACAACACGAGCATTGACGATTTCTGCACCCATGGCTTTCAACTCTTCTATCGCCACATGGTGAGTAATGGCTGGACGTCCTCTTAGCAGTCCTGCGCTGGCAACTAACATCCCACCTGTACACACTGAAGCAATTGTTGTGCCGCTCTGGTGCAACTGAGAAATTGCTGCGGGTATCTTGCCGCTCTGGGCTTCTGCCCATGCTCCTTGCTTGGCCCGGTCTCCCCAACCTCCACCTGGCACAATCAAAATGTCTAGTTGATCCCTGAGCTTTGCCCCCGGTTGAACTCGTAAGCCGTGGGCTGCAACAATTTCCGTGGAGCCGTCTAGAGTAACCAGTTTTGCCTGCACGTCAGCCCCCATTGCTGCCGCAGTCTGCAAAACTTCAAAGGGAGCGATCGCATCAAGCTCATCAAATCCATCAAAGACAATGATTTGTACTTGAACCATAACTAACCTGATTGAATTTTGTTTGTACCCTAATATACCGAAACGGCCCTATTGAGAATTGCGTCTCGCATCAAGCCATTGCTGCAAAATAATGGCGGCGGCTTTACGGTCGATTAAAGCTTTGTTGCGCGAAGGGGAGCGATTTTCTGCCAGCAAAGCCTGTTCTGCCTCGAAGGAAGTCAGCCGCTCGTCTACGTATTCCACTGGAAGCTGAAGCGCTGTACTCAGCCGACTAGCAAATTTCTGCACCTGTTTTGCCTGAAACCCTATAGAGCCATCCATCGTGTAGGGCAAGCCAACAACGAGAATTTGCACCTCACGTTCCTCAACGATGCAGCGAAACTCTTCTACGTCTTGCAGGAAAGAACGGCGCTCGATGGTAGTTAGTCCGGTTGCGATTAATCCTGTGCGATCGCAGCCTGCGACTCCAATTCGCTTTTTACCGACATCTAATCCCAGCGCTGAGATCATCCTAGATTGGGACTATCGGGTAAGTCGGGCAGAGTATTGTCTGCGGAGTTGGGAGGCTGGGAATCAGCCGGTGGGACTGATGGAGCTTGCCCAGATCCAGGCTGCGGCAACGGCGGAATTGACTTAATTAAAGAAATACGACTGGGAACAGGCTTGCGGGCGGGCTGGAAGCCTTGCAGTACTTCAGAAAGGTGCAGCCCTTCGAGCGAAACGGGCTTTGCCTCACGCAGCTTGTGCCAGACGGAACGCGACATCATCAAGGTATGCTCGGTGCGGCTGGCCCCAACTTGCGCCAGATATTCTTCTCGCTCGGGCTGATAGTCCGCTGAAGCTAGCCGCAGCGTCTGAGCTGGAAATTCCTGAGCAATTCGCGCCATCTGCGATAGTAGCTCTGGGTAAAGCCAAGTGTAAGCAGGGTGAACCGTAAGCTGCGCCACATGAGGACGGCTTCCATCGCGGCAAAGCTTGATTTGAAAGTAGCCAATAGCAGCTTTGCGCTGCGGCTCAAACACATAGCTGCTGATCACTTCGGTGTGGCTGACCCAGTTGGTCATGCCGCTGTAGAAGGAACCCAGCAGGCTCGTCTTGAAGTCTAAGATTTGCCGATCGAATACCTGACGAACCAGAGGCGGCATGGAGGCCGTATCGAGCTGGTGCAACAGGGAAGCATCGGCATTGCTGACAGGCAGCAAGTTGGGCAGGTCAGGTTCACGCTCTGCCAAAGCTTCGAGTAGCTCTGGGGCGATCGCCCAATAGGTCATCTCTGCCAAAGACTGAAATCCGTTTTGGCGATAGAGCGCCAGGGCAGACTTATCGTTCACGTCTACCTCAATCAGCCAGGTGCGCGCTTCCCAAATTGCCTGAAAGCAGTAGCGCAATAGCTGCGAGCCAATGTCTGAGGAAAGCGGCTGCTCACCCTTAGAAGGGGCGATCGCCTCAACTGCGACCTGATCAACTTTCCAGGTGCTGCGCGTGCGGTTAAACGGCGAAACCTGAATGATCCCCTGGATTCGGTTCCCTTGCTCAGCAACGTAGGCTGAGAAGAGATGCTGAAGTGGGTTGGGAAATAGGCTGAGAAACTTGAGTAGTCCATACCAGCGACGAAGGTGCTGGAGGCGTTGCCCCAACTTGAGGGAGACGCTTTGCTGCTCGACCTCAGCCCCTTCCAACGAGAAATGCGCGATCGCCTCCAAATCCCGGAACTGGAACGGGCGAACGGTAATGTTTGTGGTTTGAGGAAGCGCTGAAGTCATGGGATATAAGGTCCAACTTGCGTCTACGCCGTCTATCGCTAATAAAACGATCGGTGAGCGATCGTCTTTAGCCAAGGTTAACTATTCAGTCGTCATTACTATCTTGACAGCAATTCCAAAATCTATCAGCCCCGGAATTGATCTTGCTCAAGTCGTCGGCTTTGAATGTTGGGCAGACTTTGGGTTAACGGCTGTTTCAGTTGGGCGAATTAACACCACTGGCGTTTGTTGGTCGTCGTTGCCAGCCGGGTTACTGACCAAAGCTTGCTCTAGTAAACCTTTTGGAATACCAGAAGTGGATGCCACTATATTAACTGCTTTGAGATCATTCACATCGACGATCGCAGCAGACAGACCCGTCTCTGCTTTGATCTGATCCACCACTTGCTGCGGGTTTTCCGGGCCCAACACAATGAACTGATCGTAGGGAGGCAAAGTGCCCGTTACGTCGTCGATTAGTCGTGCCTGTTCGCCTGCAAGCTGGTAGAACATCCCCGGTTGGTTAAGGAATTTTTTGGCGATCGCCCCCGCTACAAACGCAAACACCACCCGCACTGGTCCAACAATATCCACCAGCGTCTGCATTCCGCAGGCAGAAGACAGCGTGGAAGTCGTCATGAAGTAGAAACACAGCCGCTTAGCCACCCATCCCGGACGCACTTCACTAGGATGGTGAAACCGTCCCTGCATCACGGCTACAGGCGTTTCGCCAATCGTGACAATATCTCCAGGTTGAGCATGGGGCATCACATACCGCTTCACAATTTCAACTGGATTGTCCAGCTGAGTCAGCAGGTGAGTTTTAACCGGCAGAACATCGGCATGAAGCGTAGGCCGCCAGCGCTGTGAATCTTCCGTTGCCGGAAACTTTAGCGGCACGATTACATGGCAAACTTTGGGAATTCTGCCGCGTGGACCGTAGGTCAAATAGCGAATTCGTACCCAGGCTGCCTGAAGCTGGTTTAGCTCTTTGCCACGAACGTCGAGCGACACTTCTAGACGAGTGGTCTTGTGGCGCTTGATGATGTAGCCAAACCAGTAACCATCCGGTCGGGCTGGCGTATCGGGATGGCGCGGTGTGGCTTTAATCGTGTGGGTAATCTCGTCCAGACTTCCCTTGGAGAGCAGCGTCACATCAGCTTCAACTTCCAGCACCATGATTTCGACTCTGGGGCTACGACTGGGCAGCTCGGGTTCGCCTACCAGCAGGTAGCGATGGGGTTCGTATACCTCCAGATTCCAGTCGCCCGGGGTCATCACCAGATCGTTTCCGGGGTGACGGCGATACCGAATTTCTAGCGCCAGGGCACCCAGTACCAGCAGCAGCGCAACAATTCCTAACCCAATCAAGATAGTTTCTAAAAACACCGTAATCCCTAGCTAAATGCAATAAGAAGAAACTGTACTTGCAAAGATGTACCCAATTGCACATCATGTTTCTCTAGCAAGTCTATAGAATCCGGGATACTTATACCAACTAAGGCAGAGTATCTTAAAGCGGAGCCTGCTCCAAAATATTCAACCTAATATAGGAAGTGAAATTTACAAATCTGCTGATTTTGCGGTACTATTCTGTCACCAGATTTTTCTTAAACATTTGTAAACTAATGGGAAGCTCTCGTTAAGCGTCCTACTCTGGGGAGTTTGTAATGAAGCAACTGGTTACTGCTGAACGCTTCTGTCTGATTGGTCACCTCGGAGCAATGGCTTTCGGGTTGGCAGGGCTGCTGCTGGTGATGCCGCATCCTGAATTTCTCTCACTGCTGCCTGCGGGGCAAACTCTCTTTCAGTGGAGTATGGCTGGCGGTGGTGTGATTTATATTTTGCTGGGGACGATCGCTGTTGCGGTTTATGCCTATCGCATGTTGGGTCTACGCAACTGGCTAGTCTTTATGCTGCCAGCGATTCTAATTTCTTTAAGCAGTGAGCTACTGGGAACTGGCACTGGCTTTCCTTTTGGTGACTACAGCTACTTGAGCGGCTTGGGATACAAAATTGCAGGTCTGGTGCCATTTACTATCCCTCTGTCCTGGTTCTACCTGGGTTTAGCCTCTTACCTCTTAGCTCGTGCAGGGTTGGGCATTGGTCAGGTGAATGCGGCAGGCGAACTACCCAAGTTTGGCTGGTTGAGACAAATTGTGGCGATCGCCCTGGGCGCTTTGCTCCTCACCTCTTGGGACTTTGTGCTTGATCCAGCTATGAGTCAAACGGCAATGCCCTTCTGGTACTGGCATCAGCCCGGAGCTTTCTTTGGAATGCCCTACCAAAACTTTGCTGGATGGATGGGTACAGGTGCGGTGTTTATGACGGTAGCGGCTCTATTCTGGCGCACGCGACAGCCCGTCTTGCAGCGTTCTCAACTGAATCTGCCGATCGCCATCTACTTGGGCAATTTTGTTTTCGCCACGGTGATGAGTTTGGCTGCTGGAATCTGGATTCCGGTTGTTCTGGGAGTTGTTTTAGGGGTGGTTCCTGCTGTGATCTGCTGGCGCACATCACAAACTGCCGACCTTGAAGCAATTTCTGTTACCGGATTTGTTAGTGAGACGGAATCGCTAAAGCCCAAGCAGCCTCCCGCTGCTGTTGGAGTTAGTGCCAAGTGATAATTGTTGGAAATGTATGGGCTACTGCTGCTGACCTTTGGGTTGGGGCCGTAGCCTTTTTTTTCGTTTTGGTGCAGTTTCCGGCGATTGCCATTCTACTTTCTCGCTTACTTCAAGGGCCAGGGCGGCAGCCGCCTCTTTCCCCTTGCCAACCTACGCCCGATTTGCTGGGTCAGGTGAGCGTTGTGGTTCCAACTTTGAATGAAGCTGAGCGAATTGGTCCCTGTCTTGACGGGCTTAGCCACCAAGGATACGAAGTGCGGGAAATAATTATTGTTGATAGCTGCTCCCAGGACGGTACGGTCGATCTGGTGAAGGCAGCACAGCAGCACGATCCCCGTTTTCGGCTAATGACCGATGATCCTCTGCCGTCTGGCTGGGTGGGTCGTCCTTGGGCGCTGCACAACGGATTCTTGTCTAGCTCCGAGGGCAGCGAGTGGATTTTGGGAATTGATGCAGACACGCGCCCGCAAAAAGGTTTGGTTGCCAGTCTAGTTTCAACGGCAACCGAGCAAGGCTATGACCTGGTTTCGCTATCGCCTCAGTTTATTCTCAAAAGTTCGGGTGAATTTTGGCTTCAGCCTGCTTTGCTGATGACGCTGGTTTACCGCTTCGGACCGGCGGGAGCAGCGACAGACAGTTCAGAGCGAGTCATGGCAAATGGGCAATGTTTTCTCTGTCGGCGATCGCTCCTTGCTGATCTGGGCGGTTACACCAGCGCCCGCAGTTCATTTTGCGATGATGTCACCCTGGCGCGATATGCTGCCAGGCGGGGCGCAAAGGTTGGCTTTCTCGACGGCGCAAAGCTGTTGCAGGTGCGGATGTATGAAGGGGTGGCGGAAACCTGGCGTGAATGGGGGCGATCGCTCGATCTCAAAGATGCCTCCTCCGTTGCCCAAAAATGGGGTGACTTAGCATTTCTACTGGCTGTCCAAGGTTTGCCCCTGATTAACCTGCTGGGACTTGCCGCACTCGTAGCGGCAGGCTTTCATTCCTTGCCCGTGTTGGTGGCGTTGACGCTAAACGCGGCTCTGGTAATCATGCGAGTTGCTTTGCTTTGGGCGATCGCGCCTTCCTATGCCCGCACCTCAGACAAAGGAAAGTGGGCTTTCTGGTTGTCTCCTTTAGCTGATCCGGCGGCAGTTCTGCGGATTTTGCTTTCTTCCCTCCGCACTCCAACTCAGTGGCGCGGTCGGAGCTATTCTTAGCTATAAAACTCATGCTAGAACTTCCCACCCTCTATCTTGGATTGTTGGGCAGTGCGATCGCAGGTCTGGCAACAGGCCTAGGAGCACTGCCCATTCTGTTTTTCACCCGAATCACCCAAAATGCTCAGGGTGTCCTGTTGGGGTTTGGTGCGGGCGTGATGTTAGCAGCGACAGCCTTTTCGCTAGTAGTTCCAGGGTTAGAAGCTGCCACTGTTCAGATTAACAGCTCCGTTTATGCCGCAACGATTGTGGCTTTTGGCATTGTCTTAGGTGGCGTGTTTCTGTGGTTGAGCAACCGCTACTTCCCGCATGAACACTTCTTTAAGGGACAAGAGGGTAGCAAACAAGCAAACCTGAAGCGAGCCTGGTTGTTTGTGATTGCGATCGCCATTCACAACTTCCCAGAAGGGTTGGCAGTTGGGGTTGGCTTTGGTGGAGATGACATTTCCAATGCGATCGCCCTGACTGTGGGCATCGGTCTACAAAACATTCCAGAAGGTTTAGTCGTAGCAATCTCGCTTCTGGGCGAAGCCTATTCCAAACGAGACGCAATTTTGATTAGTTTAATAACGGGCTTAGTTGAACCTGTGGGTGGCGTTATTGGCGCTGGTGCAGTTTCAATTGCTCAACCTTTCCTGCCTGTAGCGATGGGTTTTGCGGCTGGAGCAATGCTGTTTGTGATCAGCGATGAAATTATTCCTGAATCCCATCGCCTCGGCTGTGAAAAGTCTGCGACTGCCGGAGTGATGGTCGGATTCGTGATCATGATGTTTCTAGATGTGACGCTAGGATGAGCTTCCTTCGATCGGGAAAAAAAGGAGTGGGCGATCGCTGAAGGTATTGCTATCAAGACTAGGCTTCTTGAGAGCCAGCAGCGGTCGCCTCCCTCCCTAGCATTCATTCACCTGTGATTAAAAACTACCAGGCAGACTTGTCATCGAGATGTTGCAGAGATGAAGTTGAGATGACAAACTTCAAGATTCCTTTATATCTCTCGGACTGCTCAAAGTCTCATCGGTAGCCCTAACGCTTTACTCCAAATCTTCACTCACTTGCGGTAAGGTCGCCATGTCAATGTCACAAAGGCTATCTAAGATTTAGATACTAGTAGCAGAGATATCTAAATCAGCCCACGGCATGACCTGCCCTACATCTCGGTTCAGCAAGCGCAACAAACTGAACGAGACATTCAACATCCAATTATTCACGCTAGCATCTCACACTCCGGAGGACTATGAAAATAAGCCGTCGCAACGACTCTGACCATCAAAACACTGATTTGCAAGATTCAATTTCTGCTTCTGACTTTGTTGCAACGGATGCACCTAGCGATCGCAAGAGACGCAATCCCCTCAGACAGGCACCCGTCTACTTGGCGCTGATCTTAGCAGGTACAGGAGTTGGCATCATCGGCAATCGTTTGGTGGGGTCTGAGCTGCCCATTCCGGCTCAGCCACCCCTTGAGACTCAAACAAGCGAACTACCCATCAACTCGGCGGCTCCCAGTGCATCGCTAATCCCAGTCAACCAAAACTTCATAGCAGCAGCGGTTGAGCAAGTTGGTCCCGCTGTGGTTAGAATCGATTCTTCACGTACCGTCAGTACTCGTATACCTGAAATTTTCGGACGCAGATTCTTTGGTGAATCGGGCGATCCCAATTCACCTCCAACTCGGGTCGAAGAGGGAACAGGGTCGGGATTTGTGATTGATGCAGACGGACTGATTTTAACGAATGCCCATGTTGTAGATGGTGCTGACCAGGTGACAGTAACGCTTAAAGACGGGCGCGAGTTTAGCGGTGAAGTATTGGGAACTGATCCCGTCACAGACGTTGCAGTCATCAGAATTGAGGCGAACGGGCTACCCACCGTTAAAGTGGGCAATTCGGAGCAAATTCGACCGGGAGAATGGGCGATCGCCATTGGTAACCCCCTTGGACTCGACAACACTGTCACTGCCGGGATCATCAGTGCCACAGGACGCAGCAGCGCAGACGTGCGTGTACCCGACAAACGAGTAGACTTCATTCAAACGGATGCTGCCATCAATCCTGGTAACTCTGGTGGGCCATTGCTGAATGAGCGGGGTGAAGTGATCGGGATGAACACCGCTATCATCGGTGGTGCACAGGGTTTAGGCTTTGCCATTCCCATCAACACGGCTCAAGACATTGCCAACCAGCTCATTGAAACGGGTCGAGCTGAACACGCTTATCTAGGCATTCAGATGGCGACCATTACTCCAGAGTTAAAAGAGCGCCTTAGCCAAGATCCCAACATTGATGTGCAGATTCCAGTAGAGGAAGGGGTTGTAATTATTGCAGTTGAACCCAACTCCCCCGCCGCTAGTTCGGGACTGCAAGCTGGCGATGTAATTCAGCAGGTTGGTGGACAGGCTGTACCCACTTCTGAGGAAGTGCAGCGCATTGTGTCAGACAGCAGCGTGGGTGAAGACCTCTCGATGCAGGTGCTTCGCAATGGAGAAACGGTCAACCTGACCGTTCAGCCCGGAGATTTTCCGACTGAATAGTCGAATTAGAGCCATAGATGAAAGGGCACCCCGCTCAGCGGGGTGCCCTTTCATCTTAAAGAGGTGATCTAACAAAGAGGTGCATAGTTTCCATTAATAAAATTCATGGAAAAGACTGGAATGATTGGGGCAGTTGCGCGAAAATCAAACCAGAATTGGGGATGTTTTATGAAAACAGGTAACCTGGACGGAATTAAGCTTTCCCAGTTGCGGGCGCTGGTTGCAGTCGCAGAAGTCAGCAATTTTAGCGAAGCTGCCCTGCGTCTGGAGGTTTCTCAGTCAGCCATCAGTCATGCGATCGCCGCTCTAGAAGAATCATTGGGTGTCGTCCTATTTTCACGCGGACGACATGGCGCACGGCTCACCCCGATTGGCGCACGGGTCAAAGATCACGCCGAAGATATGCTGAAGCTGCTGGATGTCATCGGCAAGGAAGTCAACCTGACCAAAGGGTTGAAAGGCGGACAGGTGCGCGTCGGTGTGTTTCGCAGCGTCGCAACTCGTCTCCTGCCAGAAGTAATTGTGCGGTTAAAGCACTACTTTCCTGACATCACCACTACCCCGATTGAATATCGCGATGACGATCGGGTCGAGCAAGCCCTGCGCGAAGGACGGGTAGATGTCGGCTTTACCTGTATGCCAATCACTGACGGGTTTGAGGGTTGGGAGCTAATGCGCGATGAATACGTCGTGCTGCTGCCGCCCAAATTGCAGCGTCCCAGCACCCCTCTCACTTGGGAAGAATTGGCAACTTACCCGATGATCATGACTTCTGGGCAGTCCAAGTTAGATTACTGTTCCGTTTTGACTCGTCAACACTTTGCTGAATTGGGGCAGCCGATCAACATCGCCTATGACATTCAGGAAGATTCAACCAGCGTTGGCATGGTTGAGCGCGGTTTGGGGGTAACGGTGCTGCCTCGTCTAGCGACTGAACCGCTGCCTCCAGAAATTCAAGTTTGTTCCTTGCCCGTGCCGCTCTATCGCCATATCCAGGTGGTAATGCTGGCAGATGCCCTGCATTCGCCTGCTGTGTACGCTTTCCTGGATACGCTAAAGGAACTCTATCCGCCTGAACTGCAAGCTACGCCGATTAGCTCTGAACGACGACAGAAAGTGTCGAGGGCGATCGCCTAAAGCTGTATGAAGCTTAACCACTTTCAGGCTGCCGATCGCTTCTATGAAAGAGTAAAAGATTACCTGGAGCAACACACAGCGCAGCATTGTATGCTGCTGAGAGCCTGCTATGCCCTGTTGCACAATCCTCAACCTCGCGATCGCCTCCCTTACCTGGCAACTGTAGAAGCAGAGGATATTCTTGCTGTTGCAATGTGGATTTCGCCCCGCTATTTAATTTTGTCCCAAGTGCGGGATTTTGCAGCATTAGATTTGATTGCTCAAGACCTAAGTACCTATCAGGAACCGCTACCGGGCGTCAGCAGTTTGCCAGATATTGCCACGGACTTTGCCCAGAAGTGGCAAGCCTTGACGCAGAACTCTTATAAGCTGAGCCTGAAACTGTGGGCAAATCAGCTTGTGCAGGTACAGTCCATTTCTCAGGCGAGTGGATACTTGCGGCTTGCTGAGGAAGGCGATCGCTCCCTCCTAATCAACTGGTTGAAAGCGTTCGACATTGAAGCATTAGGTCAAATTGAAAATAATGCCGAAGCTTCAGTTGATCGTGCTTTAGCCCAAAAAACGCTGTATCTTTGGCACGATGGAGTGCCCGTCTCAATGGCTGGCGGCAGAAAGTCTCTTCACACTGGCGGTTGGATTTCACCTGTCTACACACCGCCTGAATATCGCCGCAAGGGCTATGCCAGTTCTTGCGTAGCGGCACTCAGCCAGAGGTTGCTAGACCAGGGCTGTGATTACTGCATATTGTTTACGGATCAGACGAATTCTACATCCAATCACGTTTATCAGGCGATCGGCTATCAACCGGTATGTGATTGGTATGACTACTCGTTTTATCAATAGACCTCCCGCGTGAATGTTAGCGCAGCGCAGCCACATTACCATTCACGTCTCAGAAAGTAATTCATGCAGGATGTCTAATCATCCAGTGGTTGAAATCGCTGGTTTCACGATGGGCGAATTTTTCCTGCCTCAACCGTGAGAATTTGAGAAGATTTAAGCCACTGTGCATCAAAGGAACCGAGATGCGTTGTAGTAATCAGAGTTTGGAACCGATCCTGAATGGTTTCCAGGAGTTTGTTTTGGCGGTTCAGATCTAGCTCTGCCAATACATCGTCTAGCAACAGCAAGGGTGCTTCACCAACAACGGATTCGATTAGTTTTAATTCTGCTAGCTTCAGCGACAGTACCAGGGTTCGCTGCTGTCCCTGGGAACCGTACTGCCGTGCGGGGGTTTGGTTGATGGTGAATTCCACTTCGTCGCGGTGCGGTCCGACTAAGCTTGTGCCCTGATAGTGTTCAGCGATCGCCCGCTGCTGAATTTTTGCCAGAAACGCCTGCTGCACCACAGCGGGATTATCCTGCTCCAATCCAACATTGGGAGCGTAGTTCACTTCGAGCAGTTCCTTGTTGTCGCTGATCGCTTGATGCCAGAATTGCGCGATCGGAGCCAGCCGTTCTATCACTCTGGCACGACGACGAATCACGCGAGAGCCAATTGCCGCAAGTTGAGCATCCCAGATGGCAAGCTGGGTTGCATCGGGTGGCATTGCCTCGCTACCAGCCGATTCAGCCAACAATTCAACTGCTGGGACTGCCTCATCTACAAAGCTAACTGGAACTGGGCGATCGCCATCCTTCCGCTGCTGTTTGAGAAACGCATTGCGCTGGCGTAAAACGTGATTGTACTGCTGCAAGATGTAGGCATAGACGGGTTCTAGTTGGGTTAGCAGAGCATCTAGCCAACTGCGTCGTTGTCCAGGACCACCCCGCACCAGATCCAAATCCAAGCTAGAAAACTGGACGGCATTCATTACGCCCAAAAAGTCGAGCTGTCTTCGCAGCGTTTCACCGTTTAGAGCAACGGTGCGGCGACCGTTAGCGCGGAGGGCGATCGCCAAGTCGGTTAAGCCTGTGTCTTTTTCGAGCGTGGCAGCAATTTGACCAATTGCTTCCCCTTCTTGCACAAGTTCGCGATCGCGTGTTGCCCGGTGCGATCGCAAGGTCGCCAGCAGTTCGACGGCTTCCAAAAGATTGGATTTGCCTTGAGCATTGTCTCCTAGCAGGATGGTTTTAGGTGCAAAAAACTCCACCTGCTGATCTCGGTAGTTGCGAAATTGGCGCAGGTGGAGAGTTTTCAAATACATTTTTACAAGGTTTACGGTGCGTTTAGCCCATGCGTCTGCTCAGAAATAGGCGAATGAACAGCTTTTCTAGCTCAACCCAAACAAACATGAGTGAGCTAAAGCCGATGCAAACTGCAAGTTCAAACGGGCTGAGGTAGTGCGTTCCAAAGAAGTTCCGCAATGGCTCAACATAGACTAGCAGCAGTTGCAGGATCGTCGTTAAGCCAACCGCCATCAAGATAAAGGGATTTGAGAAGGGATTTAGCTCTATGGTGAGACGGCTGTTTGAGCGAATTGCCATCGCGTGTCCCATCTGCGCTAAACAAAGGGTCGTGAAGACCATCGTTTTCCACCGCTCAGGGTCACCAGACTGCTGGCTGTAGTTGTATGACCACACCATCAGGGCGATCGCCAGGATTGCCAAAATAATACCAATTCGCACCATGTAAAGTCCCAAGCCCCGCGCAAAGATATTTTCTTCTGGGTCGTGGGGTGGACGGTTCATCACGTTGGGTTCTGCTGGTTCTACAGCTAGCGCCAGGGCGGGTAAGCCGTCTGTCACCAGGTTCATCCATAGAATTTGCAGTGGAGTGAGCGGTACGCCCCCCATCGGTAACAAAATTGGGGAAGCCGCAATCGTCAACACTTCGCCAATATTTGAGCCGAGGATGTATTTAATGAAGCGACGAATGTTGGTGTAGACGACTCGTCCTTCTTCGGTAGCGGCGACAATCGTGGCAAAGTTGTCATCTAACAGCACCATATCGCTCGCCTCTTTGCTCACGTCTGTGCCCGTGATGCCCATTGCGATACCGATGTCTGCTTGTTTCAAGGCAGGCGCATCGTTCACGCCATCGCCGGTCATTGCTACGACTTTGCCCTGACGCTGGAGGGACTGCACGATTCGCAGTTTATGTTCTGGAGCAACCCGCGCATACACGCTGACGTGATCAATTTCTTGCTCTAAGCCTGCTGCGTCTAGTCTTTCTAACTCACGACCGGTGAGAACGCGATCGCCTGGTTTGGCAATGCCCAAGTCTTCGGCGATTGCCTGTGCGGTCAACTGATGGTCGCCCGTGATCATAATTGGACGAATTCCAGCGGTGCGGCATTTGGCAACCGCATCACGCACTTCAGGTCGGGGTGCGTCCAGCATGTCCACCAAGCCCAGCCAAACCAATTCTTGCTCCGTCGTTTCATCAGAGCCTTCTGCTGGTACTTGATTAAGCAGCTTGTAGGCAAAGCCTAATACCCGCAAACCTCGCGATGCCAAATTATTGTTTGTCTGTAAAACCTGGTTGCGATGCGCCTCCGTTAGGGGCTGCACCTGTCCACCCACGCGAATCTGCTGGCACCGCTCCAGCACCAGTTCAGGCGATCCTTTACAGAATAAAACGAGCGATTCTGCCCCAGGAATAAAGCTAGCCAATTCATCCTTCGCCCCTCTTCCTTCATCCTTCACGATTACGCTCATGCGTTTGCGCTCAGACGAGAAGGGAAACTCAGCTGCACGAGGCAAATGCTCTGTCCAATAGTGACGGTCGAGTCCAGCTTTACTGGCAACGACTAGCAGGGCACCTTCAGTCGGGTCACCTAGAATTGTCCAGACTCCATTCTCTTTCTGCAAAATCGAATCGTTGCAGATTATGCACGCTAGCAACAGCGCCTTTAAGTCCGGTCTGTCTTGGGGAGACGCAACTTCGTTGTCATGGTAAAACTCACCCGTGGGGTCATAGCCTTCTCCAGTGACGCGCAGGGAAGCATCTACCGTATGGAGCGACTGCACCACCATCTTATTTTGGGTGAGGGTGCCCGTTTTGTCAGAGCAGATGTTGGTGACAGAACCGAGCGTTTCTACCGCAGGTAGCCGGCGAATCAGCGCATGACGGCGCACCATCCGTTGTGTTCCTAGTGCCAGGGTGACAGTAATAACGGCAGGCAAGCCCTCTGGCACAACTGCCACCGCCATGCTGAGTGAGACTTCTAGTAAATCTTCTAAAGGTTCCCAGCTTCCGGCTCGGAGCAAGCCGCCAATCACGACCAGCGCAACCAGGGCAAGCGAACCTGAAACCAGGACATTGCCCAGTTGCGTCATTCTTTGCTGCAGCGGGGTTGGCTCGCTTTCGACGGACTGGAGCAGTTCGGCAATGCGGCCTAGCTCCGTTTTCATGCCCGTACCCGTGACTAACACGGTGCCGCGCCCCTGAATAACTTCAGTTCCTTGATAGACCAGGTTGATGCGATCGCCTAACTGTGTATCATCAGGCAACTCAATTTCAGCCCGTTTATTGGCGGCGTGCGCCTCTCCGGTGAGGGCAGCTTCTCGCACTTGCAGATTTGAAGACTCTAATAGACGACCATCCGCTGAAACCTGTACTCCTGCCTCTAGCAGCATCAAGTCACCGGGTACCAACTCTTTAGAGTCAATATCCATGGTTCTGCTGTCTCGGATTACCCGAACTTTAGGCGAAGCAAGCTGTTTCAACGCTGCCAAGGCTTTCTCAGCGCGGCTTTCCTGGATATAACCCAACGCTCCATTGAGAATCACAATCGCAAAAATGGAAATCGCGTCTTTGGGAACAGGTGTGACTCCCTCTGCTAATGCGCTGCGAATGTCTATAATGGCTGAGATAATCGCAACTGCGATCAGCATCAGCAGCATGATGTTCTTGAACTGATCGACCAGAATGGCCCAGTTGCTGCGTCCGCCGCGCTCTTCTAGCTCATTTAGACCGTAACGCTGTAGCCGTTCTTGAACTTGCTGAGCGGTTAGACCTGTCTGGCGATCGCTCTGAAGCAACCGTAGCGCCTTCTCAGTTTCAAGATTATGCCAGACAGTGGGAAGCGAATCTGGCAGAGAGTCCGAAGCCATAGATGAGTTCATCAACTTTTTACCATAAAGCAGTAGACCGTAGTGTCTAAATCCAAGCCGCATTCATCTGTGAGGATGAAGTTTTGGATTTCGACTAAATTTCTAGATTTTACTCAGTCGCATAGCCCGAAACAATGCCACTGTAAAACAAGCGGGTTACAGCTTCGTATGCCCAATGATCAGTAGACACGTCTGCAAAAGCTGGCTCAAACTGCTCAATCGGCGTTTCTAGCACCGTACTCAGGGGCAACGGAGCCTGAGCGCGGCTGATTGTTGCGCTAGTTGGACTAGTCTGCGCTACCGCAGGAGCAGTGGGGCTAGTAAATCGAGGTTGAGCAGATGCTATACCCGATTGCCCTGAATCTTTTATGGACTGAGCTTGGGCGGCAATAGGAATGAAGCTAACGCTGGTGGCGCTCGCCACTGCCATCCAAAACCGTCCTTGAGCCAAAAATAATTCTTTCATCGCTGCCTTACTGGGAGTACCAATTCAAAACCAATCGAGAGCCAGAGAATGAAATCTGCTAGATCATCTGCCAAATCGGTAGATCGTCAAAGAAGCACATCAGCTTGTAGAGGCAAGCCTGTCACATTGGGTCACATTTTCAGCTTCAATGGTAGCGAACAACCATAGTACAAGCTTCAGCATTGCTTGAATGCAGGTAGGCTAAGCCAAGACTTCTTATTATTGTGCCTTATAAATTATTGTGCCTTATAGATATCGGCAAGCTCCAGAGGGTGTGAGTGACTGCCTGTCTTATCCTTAGCCCTCAACCCCCAAATTTATAAAACTCATTAGGATGAACCATAGACACTCTCCTCTTTGATGGTGCTATGAACTTGTTCACCCAAATTTTTCATCTTGTTGGTTCTGGTGCAGTCGCCTACATCACGGCGCGCAATATGCGGGATTTGCAGACTCGCCCGAACTTGCTAGCAGGTTTTCAACTTGCAGAATCAGGCTCAGTCCCTTTTTTAGAAGCGCTTAGCCAGAGAGCCGCTGCGGAGGGAGATGACTGGTTAGCCGAAAAGCTTAGCCGCCACGCTCAAGACGAGCGCAAACACGGACAGATTTTTGCCCACGCCTTAAAGCAACTCAACAAACAAGTGATTGACTTTAAGCAGGTGCCCCAAACCACAGCAGAAGGTAAACCCGATGAGCGGCGGCGCAGTCCTTTCTTTGATGCTTACTTTGAGGGCTATTCTAGGGAAAATATGAGTCCCGAAAAAATTGACTGGCTTGTATTTTTGGGCAGCACTCATATTTTGGAGCTAGATGCCTGTAAAGATTTTGCACGAATGGCAAATGCTCTGCCCGACGATCCTCAGAGTGTCAATTTGAAAAAGAGCATTCTCAGCATTGCCCAAGATGAGAAGGGACATGCCGCCTACTTGCTAGAAGCAATGGAGCGTCGTCTGCCTCACAATAAGGTGATAGCCCTGGTAGATGAATGGCGGACTCGCAAAGTTAATGCGCTGCTAGCAATGGTGGGAAATCTGATTCAGCGAAATGGACAGCAGCCTTCTCTCGTGCAGGATGGAGTACCCGCTGAAATGTCAGAAGGTGTAGCAGAAGAGAAGGAACTGGCGGCTGTTTGAAGAGGGGTTAGGGGCTGGGGGCTAGGGGCTAGTGCTTCCTGGTTCCCGAACTGGAGATTAGGAACCAGGAAGCACCAGGAAATAAACCAGTTCCTAGCCCCTAGCCTCTTCCTTCCAATGGCTGAAAGGATTTTTGGCTAACGCGGCGTTGAAATAGCGCGGATCGTGAGAAACTTCTGGGCCAATCCAGGAGGGCAATTCGACGGGCTGATTTTCGTCAGATAGTTCGACTTCTGCCACGATCAGCCCTTGATTTTCTCCGGCAAATTCGTCGATTTCCCAGGTTAAATCACCTTGTCGAAGGACATGTCGGGTTTTCTCGATCAGGGGGCGATCGCACAACGTGTCTAGCATTAGCGTTGCGTCTTCGGTTGGAATTGCGTACTCAAACTCTGGACGCACCAGTCCAACCGCCGTACCCTTGATCGTCAAAAATCCTTTTTCGCCTGCAACCCGCACCCGCACAGTTCGCCGCACGTCTGAGAAGATGTAACCCTGACGGTAGCTTGTTCCAATGGCAGATTTCCGCCATTCGTCTCCAACTACCAGGAATTTTCGTTCGATTTCGGTTGCCATTATTTTCAGTTGCTAGCTCTGAGCGCTTTCCCCTTTCTTGCCAAGTAACCAGTAGGTCATCATTTCGCCCCGCCCTTTGATCCGGATACTGCCTCTGGGCTTGAGGATGTATTTCTCTCGTAGGGCGTTGTAAGTTACTTCTGTTACTTGAATTTTATCGGCTACGCCTTCGGACTCCATGCGACTAGCGACGTTAACTGTATCCCCCCAAAGGTCGTAGCTAAATTTTTTGGTGCCAATTACGCCCGCTACGACAGGACCGGTGTTGATACCGATGCGGAGGCAAAAGGAGTCACCTGTATCGCGGTGAAATTGGGCGATCGCCTGCTGCATAGCTAGAGCTAGGTCTGCGATCGCTTCAGCGTGGTCGGGTTTAACCTGAGGCAAGCCACCCACCGCGATGTAAGCATCTCCTACAGTTTTGACTTTTTCCAGGCGATACTGTTCGACGAGCTGATCAAAAGTCGAGAAAATTTGATTCAGTAGTCTCACCAGTTGAACAGGTGGTACCTGGGCTGAATAGGGCGTGAAGTTAACGATATCTGCAAACAAAATGGTGACTTCAGCAAAATTATCAGCAATTACCTGTGCCTGTCCTCGCTTTAGTCGCTCAGCAATTTTTTGGGGCAGAATGTTGAGCAACAGCTGCTCTGTAGCTCGACGGGCTTGACGTAATTCTTCTTCGGCTTGTCTGCGCTCAGTAACATCTTTGACGCTGCCTTCGTAGTACAGCAGCGTGTCATTTGCGTCTTTGACCACCCGAGCATCTTCAGAAATCCAGATAACACTGCCATCTTTGCAGTAGACCTGAGACTCAAAATCTGAAACTATGCCGTATTGCTGCATGTAGGCGATGAATTCGGCTCGACGGGTCGGGAGGACGTAAAGCTGACGGCCAATATTGCTGATCTGGGCAACTAGTTCGTCAGGTGATTCGTAGCCGTAGATTTTAGCTAGAGCAGGGTTGGCGCTGAGATAACGCCCGTCGGGAGAGGTTTGAAAGATACCGTCGATGGCGTTTTCAACGATGCTGCGATATTTGTCCTCGGCGTCCTGGCGATCGCCAATTTCTTGCTGTAAGCGAACGTTTTGCTCTTCTAACCGCTTTTGCAAACTGCGGGTGTTAAGTTGCAGCTCAACGCGGGCTAGCACTTCTTCAATTTGAAAGGGTTTTGTAATGTAATCGACTGCGCCGACTTCAAACGCTTTAACCTTATCTAAGGCATCGTCAACGGCGCTGATAAAGATGATTGGAATATCTTGCAGCAGCGTGTCTGCTTTGATTTGTTCGCAAACTTCGTAGCCGTTGATTCCCGGCATCATAATATCCAGCAAAATCAGGTCGGGCATGATGTTGCGAATTCCAGTCAGGGCAATTGAGCCGCTAATCGCCCCCCGAATGTCGTAGCCTTGCTGACTCAACGTAGAAGATAACAAATGCAAGTTTTCGGGTGTATCATCTACGACCAAAATTACTTTTTGGTAATCTGTTTCTTGCCATTCAAAGCCTAGCAACTCAAAGATTTGTTGCTCTAAGTCCAGCAATTCCTGACGGTGCTTTGACTTTTGCAAGTTAAACGTTTGGTGAGATACCGTCAGAGCCTTGAGTTCTAAAACGGCTGCGTTGATTCTTTCCGTTTCCACATAAAGGTCTGCAATTACTGCGTCAAAATCGCTCAAAGCGTTAACGGTAATTGCAGATTCTGGAGCCAGGTTAGACTGGAGCCGATCCAGGTTGCGGCGCAGCAGTCTACGAATGTAGTAAGCGATCGCTGGTGGTAGAGACAGCCTTTCCCCCTCGGACAGATCAACAGCTGATTTAGAATCGGGATTTGACATATAGGCTCCAGCTCTAGTCTTTGTCCGTCCTGGGAAACCATTTTTGTGGCGATCGCTACTCCTGACTTTGAGTAGGTTGAGCTAGCTCAATCAGGGTCGCAAACTGAAAATTATAGACTACCTTCTTCAGTGCGCGGGCAAGTTCCGCATGTTCCGCAGGAATTTGCTTAATCAGCTTTGTGCAAAGGCTAGGGTTGAGTTGAGTCGCGGCGTGCTGTAGCTCCGTGCGCCAGGATAGTGGCATCACCTTCAAATCTGAAGCCTGTAAAGGTCGTTCTGTGGCAGGTGTATCTGTGTTTTGCTGAAGTTCATTAGCTCGTTCAGGGGTTTCAGTATAGGCATAGCGCACGCCCAAACGTTGGGCGATCGCCGTCAACAGTTCATCTGCTCCAACCGGTTTATAGAGGCAATCGTCGCAGCCAGCTTCTAGCATCCGCTGTCGCTGTTCATCGAAGGCACTGGCCGTTAGGGCAATAATTGCAGTGTGGGAATGATAATCGGACGATAGTTGTGCTTCTCGCTCCCGTTTTCGGATTTGTTGAGCTGCCTCATAGCCATCCATTACAGGCATTTGCATGTCCATCAGGATCAGATCAGGCAACCAGCTTTGCCAAAGGGCGATCGCCTCTTTGCCATTCCCCGCCTCTCGCACCTCAAACCCCATCTTAGTCAGTAGCTTCACGATAATCATCCGATTCGTAATCTGATCTTCGACGATCAGCACCCGGCGAGTTGGCTGATGCGGCTCCAGGCGGACAGCCCTCCTGGGTGTAGGAGTATTTCCTTGTCGATTGGCAGAAACAACTGAGTCAACTCGAAGCTCAAACTTAAACGTCGAGCCTTGTCCCACAGTGCTGCTAACCGTGATGTCGCCTCCCATCAGTTGCACAAAGCGGCGGCTAATCGACAGCCCTAGACCGGTTCCCTGTTGAGCTTGTTGTCCGGCTTTTGCCTGCACGAAAGCATCAAACACGGTGTCAAGCTCTTCTGCCGAAATTCCCTGTCCGGTATCTTCAATTTCAAAACAAAGCGTTACCTGCCTTGGTGGACTGGTCATCGGTCTGCTTTCGTAGTCCCTCCCCACAGATTCCTCAATCCTCGTCGCAACGCCAAGTTGAACACTTCCAGTCTGAGTAAACTTAATTGCGTTACTCAGCAGGTTGATGAGAATCTGACGAAGTTTTCCCTCATCTGCCTGGATAAACTGGGGAACCTGAGCGGTGCGGTGGAATCGCAATTCCAGTCCCTTAGACTTCGCCTTGAGCCGAAACATTTCCTCCAGGCTGTTCAACAGTTGATAAAGGTCAAAGCAGGTTTGATTGAGCGTGACCCGACCTTCGTCAATCTTGGACATTTCCAAAACGTCGTTGATCAGTTCCAGCAAATGCTCACCGCTGTGCAGAATAATGTCTAAATATTCTTGAGCTTCTGGCGCACTGGCAGGAGTTCGCCCTAAAAGCTGAGTGAATCCCAAAATTGCATTAAGGGGCGTTCGCAATTCATGGCTCATGTTTGCCAAAAACTCGCCTTTCGCTTTGTTGGCGGCATCTGCCCGATCTTTGGCTTCTCGCAACTCTGCTGCCTGGTGCTGCACCTGAGCAAACAGTTCTGCTTGTTGAAGGGAAACTCCCATTTGTGCTGCAACGTGAGTGACGATGCCTATTTCGGTCTCTTCCCAACAGCGTGGTCCTGAGTTTTGGTTAGCAGAGAGCAGTCCCCACAGTTTGTTGCTCTGCCAGATCGGAACCGTCATGCAGGCTCTAGCTTGCAACCGCTCAAGCAACTCGATGTAGCAAGTACTAAACCCAGCCTGATAGATGTCT
Organism: Leptolyngbya sp. FACHB-541; assembly: GCF_014695875.1. Classification (NCBI taxonomy): domain Bacteria; kingdom Bacillati; phylum Cyanobacteriota; class Cyanophyceae; order Leptolyngbyales; family Leptolyngbyaceae; genus Leptolyngbya; species Leptolyngbya sp. FACHB-541. The sequence goes on from NZ_JACJPC010000042.1 coordinate 70,918, forward strand.
TCGACCCAGATTCCCCGATTGCCTCGACTGTAGATACCTCCTTGAGTATTTTGCAGGTGGGTATCTTGGACAAAATCTGTGGGTGGCTCTAGTCGCTTCACCCTGCAGTCTTTGCTGCTAGTGAAATTTTGCGTCAGATCAGGTTCAAGTTCCTGTTTTTGAATTAGAGAAATCCAACCGTTGGCAACCGACTCAGAGACAAAGTTGCCGCTCCAGTCCGGGTTAAAGCGATAAACAACGACGCGATCGCACTTCAATAATTGCCGTAGCTCCTGAGTTGTCGCTTTGAAGATTGTCTCTACGTCCAGACTTTGGCGCATTTGCTCAATCACGCGGGCGACAGCTCGTTCACGTTCTAGACTGGCTTGGAGCGCTTGCTCTGTTTGTTTGCGATCGGTGATGTTAATTGAGGTGCCAATGATGCGATGAATCCGAGAGCCATTCCAGATCGGCACCAGGTTGGTAAACCACCACACCTCCTGTCCATTAAAAGGCAAACATTCCTCATAGCCGATGGCTTTGCCCAGATCCACACAGTCCTGATAGTGTCGCCGTACTGCTGTTGCGGATTCTAGTGGAAACACTTGCTCAGGCGTTTTGCCACACAAATCGGTAGACGGAATGCCCGTAAAGCGTTCATGAGAAGGATTCAACCCGGCATAGCAAAATTCGCCATCTTCTAAAACGTCAATCACAAAAATGGACTCTTCAACCCCCTCATAAATGCTGCGGAGGAACTGTTCTTGTTGTTGCAATGTGGCTTCAGTTTGCTTACGGGTGGTCACATCAACAGCAGTACCAAGAATTTGAGTTGGAACCCCGTTCTCATCTCGGGTAAAGACGACATCGCGCGATCGCAACCAGCGCCACTCGCCATTGGCACACTTGAGCCGATATTCCCGCTCTACAACCTGACCATCTGCAACCTCTGCCCAAGCATTGACGTATTCCGCTAAAACCCCTTGATCTTCAGGGTGAAATTTATCTAAAAAAAATTGTGCACCTGCTTGCAAAACTTCTTCTGGGTGGTAGCCTAACGTTTCATAAATTTGATGATTGACGTAAATGCTTCCCTGCGTTGTCAGGTCAAAAATATATAAAAGCTGTGGTGAATCGTCAGTTACACGTTCAATAAACCGTTTACTTTGAAACAGTTCTTCTTCGGCTTGTTTGCGGTCGGTAATATCCCGCGCAACAATCAAGACAGACTGAATTGAGCCATCTCGTGCAACTTCGGGAACAATGCGAGAAAAATAATAAGCAGTCTTATCTGGCAGCGAGATTTCATACTCCAAGCTTTGTTCTTGCCCAGATTCTAAAACTCGCTGAACTGCATCCTGCCAAAGGGTTGCTAATGGCTCAGGAAACCCTAATTCCTGATTGGTTTTACCAATAAATGCTGAGGCAGGAATTCCTGTTTCTTGCTCCACCTTTGGATTGACATACAAATATCGAACTTGCCGATCAACCCGCATGATTGCGTCTGGTGAATTCTCAACTAGCGCTCTAAATTCTTGCTCTCGTCGGCGCAGTTCAGACTCCATTTGTTGTCGTTCGGAAGCTTCTTGCTCCAAAATCCCAGTTCGTTCCTGAATCCTTTGATCCACCGAAGCATTCAGTTGTTTTAGCTGCTGATTGACTTCCTGTAATGTATGGGTTTGTTCAGACAGTTTTCGGTCTTGCAGATAGCTATGAACTGCGTCCACAACGGCTATCAGATCCTCAGGCTGCCAGGGTTTAGAAATGTAGCGATGCAATTTAGCTTGTCTAAGTGTATTGCCTACTGCCTCTAAGGTTGCTTGCTCAGTTAATGTGATTTTGAGCATGTTGGGCGATCGCTCATGAATACACCCCAACAATTCATTGCCCTTGATCCCAGGCACCACGTAATCAGCTGAAATTAAGGCGATTTCGGCTTGTTCATCTAACAGTTCCTGGAACAGCTCTAGTACATCTTCACTACCTTCAGCCGTTTCAATAATGCATTCATCTCCTAATGCTTTTTTAAGCTCAATTTTAAGGCTGTCTAATACCGCAGGCTCATCATCAACACAAATAACAACGGGTTTATTCATAGTTTCATTAAACCTGATTTGATGGTTTCAATCAGTTCTTCAGCCTGCCAGGGTTTGTGCAGACAGCGATGCAAATTGGCTTGCTCAGTCGCTCTGGCGATCGCTCGTTTCTTGCTCAATGCGATCGGTGTATTCAACAACAACCTGCTTCAAGGATTCAGCAATATTTTGCAGTGTGATTAGTCCAGTGACTTGCGGCTGATTACTTGCTGAATCGGAGCACCAGGGGCAAAAATCGGAGGATGACACTGAATCACCTGAGCCAAAGAGATTTGCGCCAAAATGTTCAGTGAGGACATAGCTTCTCACTCGGTTGCTATGGTTGGAAGCGATCGCAAAGAAACTCCCTACAGTAATTCAGGAGTTTTTACGGTGCCACTGGCAAGTTTGTGTACGAAGATAGATGTCTAGTACACAAACTAACACACGTTCAAACCACAGACATGATTTGGCGCTCAGTCTACTGAACCCATCGGCTAAGGCTTATAACCTATCTGCTAAGCCTACGCAATCAGTTGGTTGAAATCCGTACAAGCTTTTTTGTGTTGTGTCAACTTAAACAGTCGCCGTAGTAGGTTGGGTGAAGCAAAGCGGAACCCAACAAAGACTAGGTAGACCTTAGGTTTTACCCAATCCACAGCGTGTCTAGTCTCATCTGATGGGTTAGCTTCAATGGCTAAAGTCTTCTGACAGCACAGGTTCTGCGATGCTCCACCCATCCTACGGCTTTAGTTACTACTTAGTTTGCAGCGCTAAGTTCCTCAATCGTGCTGATATTCTGCAGCTTTAATTCAGGGCTAGTCCGCTTAATTAATCCGGTCAGCACTTTGCCTGGGCCAATCTCAATGACCCGCTCCATCCCTTCCTGAGGCAAGCGTAGAGAAATTTCTCGCCAGCGAACTGAGCCAGTCATTTGGCGCACCAGCCGATCCTTCAGTACCTCCCCATCTGTAGCAGGCGTTGGCTCAACATTAGACAAGACAGGTACACGGGCGGTTTGAAAGGCGACGATGTCTAGGACTAACTTAAACTCAGCAGCGGCTTCTGCCATCAGCGGAGAGTGAAACGCACCGCTGACATTGAGCTTAACAGCCCGCTTTGCCTTGACCTGAGAAAGAATCTGTTCTACTGCTTCGGGCGTGCCAGAAATCACGACTTGCCCTGAATTATTGTCGTTTGCTAGCACCACATTTTCAGTTTGCTGGATCTGCTGCTCTAGTTGCTCCCGATCAAAGCCAATCAGTGCAGCCATCATCCCATCTGAAGCGCTATCCATCAGCTCTGCTCGTCGCTTGACTAGACGTAATCCCGTCTCGAAGTCAAACACGCCTGCCACGCAAAGCGCAACGTATTCGCCCAAACTGTGACCTGCAACCAGATCGGGCTGTTGACCCTTTTCGAGCAAAAGCTCCGCCAAAATGCTTTCGATGACGTAGAGGCAGGGCTGAGTGTAAAGCGTTTTGGATACTTTGTCGTCTTCGCTCTGGCAAATCTCAGGGATGGACCAGCCGAGAATTTGCTCAGCCTGATCAATTTTTGCTTGAGCGAGAGACAGATCGAGTAAGTCAGATCCCATGCCGATCGCCTGTGACCCTTGCCCAGGAAACACCCACGCGGTTTTAGTCATATTCATTTGCCCCTACTTCATTTGCCCCAACGAAAAATAGCTGCACCCCAGGTCAGTCCGGCTCCAAAACCAGAGGCGGCAATCACGTCGCCGGGTTGAATTCTGCCATCTCGCACAGCTTCATCCAACGCAATTGGAATCGACGCGGCGGAGGTATTGCCATATTCGCCCATGTTGCTGAGGACTTTCTGACTGGGAATGTTGAGCCGTTCGGCAACTGCGTCGAGAATTCGCTGGTTGGCCTGGTGCAACAGCAGCCAATCGACATCCTCAACGGTGAGGCTGGCATGGAATAGAGCCTTTTCCAAAACTTCGGGAACTCGCTTGACGGCAAAGCGGTACACTTCCCGACCGTCCATCGTAATAGGTTGGTAGGTGCCTTTACCGACACTAACTCCCTCAATCAGTTCTTTAGACTCTGCCTGATAGGAAAGGTTGAGGCAATGGTTTTGGCTGCCGTCACTGTGTAGCTCAAATCCTAACAGGCGATCGCCTCCCTCATGAGCCTGCATCACGACTGCACCCGCTCCATCACCAAACAGGACACAGGTACGGCGATCGGTCCAGTCTGTCCAGCGAGAAAGCAGATCGGCTCCAATCAGCAAGACATTGCGATAGGTACCGGTGCGGATAAATTGAGCCGCTGTCACCATGCCAAACACAAAACCAGAGCAGGCGGCAGTGATATCAAAGGCGGCCGCTTTGATCGCACCCAGTTCTGACTGAATTTTGCTGGCGCTGCCAAACAAATCGTCAGAGGTGGAGGTTGCCAGGATGATCAGATCTATATCGGCGGCAGTGATGCCTGACATAGCGATCGCCGCCTGAGCCGCCTGGGTTGCAATATCTGTCACTGAACCTTGGGCATCAGACAGGTGACGCTGCCGAATTCCGGTGCGAGACGAAATCCATTCATCTGAAGTCTCCACAAACTGGCTCATGCCAGCGTTATCGAGAACAACAGGAGGTGCGGCTGAACCACTTCCTGTAATCGCAATGCCGATTCCTGATTGATGCACAGTTACTCTCCGTCCGGGGCGATCGCCTCGGTCTTCTGGTATTGGGATTGAATCTGATCAAGAACGTTGTGATCGACCGCCTCTTTAGCCAGACGAATGGCATTAAAGATTGAAGGAGCCTGGGAACTGCCATGACTGATGATGCAGATTCCAGCAACGCCCAGTAACAGACCGCCACCATGCTCAGCATGATCCATTCGTTGCTTGATCCGCCGCAAATTGGGCTTCAGCAAAGCTGTACCCACCTGACCATGTAGACCCTGAGGTAATTCTTCACGCAAAATGTGCAGCGCTACTTCACCGACCGCTTCGGCAAACTTCAGCAGCACATTGCCCACAAATCCGTCACAGACGACCACGTCAAAGTTACCCGACAGCACATCTCGTCCTTCGGCATTACCAATAAACGGAATCTTGGGATTGTCGTGCAGCATTTGGTGCGTCCGAACGGCCAGATCATTTCCCTTAGAAGACTCTTCGCCGATGTTCAGTAGTCCGACTTTGGGTTCTTCAATGCCTAGCACCGAGTGAGAATAAATCGTGCCCATCATCGCAAACTGTTCTAAGAATTTAGGGCGACAGTCTACATTCGCCCCAACATCCAGGATCAGCACTGGTTTACTGGCGATTAGAGTGGGCAGTACTGCACCGATTGCAGGGCGATCGATGCCTTTCAACCGTCCCAAACGCAACAGTGCCGCTGCCATTGCAGCCCCAGAGTGTCCGGCTGAAACCACTCCGTCGGCCCGCCCCTGCTTTACCAATTCCATCGCGACATTGATAGAAGCTTTAGGCTTGCGTTTCAAGCCACTAAGCGGCTCTTCATGCATTTCAATCGTGCCTTCTGCCGGAACGACCTCTACCTGAGAAGCGTTGTGATGTTTCATAGACATTTCAATTTGCTGCGGATCGCCCACCAGCAAAACTTCTACGTCCAGTTCTTCGCGTGCCCTTAACGCCCCAGCGACGATTTCGGCGGGCGCATGATCTCCGCCCATCGCGTCAATTGCAATCCGTGCCCGAGTTGATCCCATTGACCAAAGTTATAGAAACCTAAAAAATTCTATCAGATGGACTCTCTCCTGGGACGGATAGAACGAACTACTCATTTTCTCCAGGCTCAATAATTCTTTGGAACAAGTAGCCTGTGCCCCGTGCGGTCAAAATTAATTCTGGGTTGCTAGGGTCGTCCTCTAGCTTGGCGCGTAGGCGTGAAATGTGGACATCTACAACCCGTGTATCAACGTGGCGTTCTGGTGTGTAGCCCCACACTTCTTGTAAAATTTCGGAGCGAGAAAAGGGTTCTCCCGATCGCCCCACGAGCAGTTCTAGCAGGCTAAACTCCATGCCTGTCAGCCGAATTCGCTCGTCGCCTTTGTAAACTTGTCGCTTGTTGGTGTCGATCCGGATATTGTTGATGTGGATCACGCCGGAGCTAGGAATTCCAGTGGTGCCAACTTTTTCGACTCGACGCAACACAGAGCGAATTCGAGCTTCTAGCTCTTTGGGGGAAAAGGGTTTGACAACGTAGTCATCAGCGCCCAGCTCTAAGCCCGTGATGCGATCAGCCACATCACCCAAGGCAGTTAGCATGATGATGGGTACGTCTGACTCTTTGCGTAGCTCTTGACAAACTCCGTAGCCATCTAGCTTGGGCATCATTACGTCCAGCACGACTAGATCGGGGTCAGCATTGCGAAATGTGTCGAGAGCTTCTTCACCGTCCGCAGCTGTTACTACGTCGTAACCAATCATCGACAAACGAGTTTCCAAGATGCGACGAATGCTGGCTTCGTCATCCACAACCAGTATTTTTTCTTTATGATTTTCCAACTTACTCAACGCTCCTTAAGTGACCTTTTCGATAATTAATTTTTCATCACTTTATCATTAAGATATTACCTCATTAAGATCCCTCTGAGATCGCTGAAAATCGCGCTAGAGCTACATTTCACGGTTTCTTAAGATTCTTGCTGAAAATTAAACAGGGCTGAATAAATCTAACATTAATAAAAATGGCAAAGTCGCGATCGCAATACGTTTGTAACGAATGTGGAGCAGAGTCTCCTCAATATTTTGGTAAGTGTCCCTTTTGTAGCAGTTGGAACTCAATGGTAGAGCAGGTTGTACCTGCTAGTGCAAGTTCTTCAAGGGTGGGGGCGATCGCCGCTAAAACCAGCACAAAATCTAGGCGATCGGGTGAGTCAACTGCGCCTCAAGCAATTGTGTCACTGACTTTACCGCAGATTTCCGACTATCCTCAATCGCGATTGTCCTCTGGCTATACGGAGTTAGACCGGGTCTTAGGCGGCGGCATTGTCCCGGGTTCCCTAGTGCTGATTGGGGGTGATCCGGGTATCGGTAAATCAACGCTGCTGCTGCAAGTGACCAATCGGCTATCGGCGCAATACCGAATGCTTTATGTCTGTGCAGAAGAGTCGGGGCAGCAGGTAAAACTGCGCTGGCAGCGTTTGTGTGGAGCAGAGAAGGGCAAAGAGGGAGATGTAAATGGAAGCTCTCGTAAGCCCCCAAATATTCGACAAGCTGTGGCAGAGGATGCAGACGGTAGGAATGGAGCAACTGGAGCCGCTGTAATTGCGCCCTCAGAGTCCAATCTTTATCTATTGCCGGAAACGGATTTAGAAACAGTTTTGCTGGAACTAGAATCGTTGCGACCGCAGGTGGCGATTATCGACAGTATTCAGGCGCTTTACTTTGCCACCCTCAATTCGGCTCCCGGTTCAGTCTCTCAGGTGCGGGAATGTACATCGGCGCTGATGCAGCTTGCCAAACGGGAGCATATCACGCTGTTTATTGTGGGGCACGTGACGAAGGAAGGGGCGATCGCTGGTCCTAAAGTGTTGGAACACTTAGTTGATACGGTGCTGTACTTTGAGGGCGATCGCTTTGCCAGTCATCGTTTGCTGCGATCGGTGAAAAACCGCTTTGGCGCAACCCATGAGCTAGGCGTGTTTGAAATGGTCGATCGCGGTTTAGAAGAGGTGACAAATCCCTCAGAGCTATTTTTGGGCAATCGGGATGAAGCCTCTTCAGGAACAGCCACAATCGTCGCTTGTGAAGGTACCCGTCCCTTAGTTGTGGAGTTGCAGGCATTGGTCAGTCCAACCAGCTATGCTTCCCCGCGCCGTTCCACAACGGGAATTGAGTACAACCGTCTGCTGCAAATCCTGGCAGTGCTAGAAAAGCGGGTGGGAATCCCGCTGTCTAAGCTGGATGCTTATGTTGCTTCATCTGGGGGATTGAGTGTAGGAGAACCCGCAGCGGATTTGGGGGTGGCGATCGCTGTTGCTGCCAGTTTCCGCGATCGCATCGTTGATCCGGGTACGGTGCTGATCGGCGAAGTCGGCTTAGGTGGACAGGTGCGTCCCGTCTCGCAAATGGAGCTACGGCTCAAAGAAGCTGCAAAATTAGGGTTTAAGCGGGCGATCGTGCCTCATACCCAAGCCAATTCTGACTCTGGTTTAGAAATCATTCCAGTGGCAAGAGTTGTGGATGCGATCGGAGTCGCGTTGGTGAAAGGGGGGAATGAGGAAGAATGACGTAGGGGCGCGGCATTCAGAAAACTCTTCTCGCGATATACCGATGATTTTCGTCCGAATGCCACGCCCTCCGGATGCCATGCCCAGTTGGATATAACAAACCATTTGTGATTCACCCTTGATTTTCATCCGAACGTCATGTCGGATTTGGCATACTCTTGAACTGAACTCGAACTGGGGTTGAATCCGAACCGGGCGTAGCATTCGGATTCAAGTCTTTGCCTCTAACGCTTTTGTTGCCCGAATGCTGCGTCCCTACACGTTCTATGCGCCCTCTCTGAAATCTGTAATTCGGCGGCGTAGGTCATCGGCTTTGTCTGGTAGATCAGATTGGGCGATCGCCTCCTGTTCTCCTGACTTTAACCACTTGATCTGAACCGTTTCGCTGTCTGCTTCGGCATCACCCAGGATCAGGCAAGCGACTGCACCACTACGATCTGCCCGCTTGAACTGTTTGCCAAAGGCACTGCCGCTGAGATCAAGTTCTGCTGCAAATCCAAGCTGACGGAGGGTTTGGGCAAGTTTCAAGGCTTGGGCTTCAGCGCGATCGCCCCGCGACACCAGGTAAAAATCAATGGCTGCTGTTGCAAGGGATTGCTGTTGCAGCAGCAAAATCAGCCGCTCCAGACCGATCGCCCAACCCACAGCGGGAGTCTCTGGTCCGCCTAATTCTGCAACCAAGCCGTCATAGCGACCGCCACCGCAAACAGTGGACTGGGCCCCTAGGTCATCAGAAATAATCTCGAATGCAGTGTGCGTGTAGTAGTCCAGCCCTCGCACTAGACGGGAATTTAGCTGATAGGAAATGCCTAAATCTTCCAAAAGCTGCCGTACTCGGTCAAAGTGCTTTTGAGAATTAGGGCTGAGATAGTCCAAAATGCTCGGTGCGTCTTGAGCGATCGCCTTTGTTCGCTCATCTTTGCTATCCAGAATTCGTAGCGGGTTGCGAGTCAACCGATCCTGAGAGTCAGCATCTAGTTCCGCTTGGTGAGGCGTGAAATAGGCAACCAAAGCCTCTCGGTAGGTTTGCCGATCAGCGATCGTTCCTACTGAATTCAAGTCCATTCGCAGTGCCTTTAAGCCCAGCGATTGCAGTAGGTCGGTGGCGATCGCAATGACTTCTGCATCAGCACGCGGATCGGGACTGCCGACCAACTCAGCGCCTAACTGGTGAAACTGCCGCTGCCGGCCCGCTTGGGGACGCTCGTAGCGAAACATGGGTCCGGTATACCAGAGCCGCTGCACCCCACCCTGAGCGTGGAGGTGATGCTCAATAAAGGCGCGAATTACGCCAGCAGTATTTTCAGGACGCAGGGTAAGGGAGCGATCGCCCCGATCCTTGAAGGTGTACATCTCCTTGCCTACGACATCGGTTGCTTCACCAATGCCTCGCTCGAACAGGTCAGTCTGCTCAAAAATAGGAGTCCGAATTTCTCGATAAGCCGACCTGCCCAGAATATCTCTTGCAGCCGTCTCTACCCGCTGCCAGTAGCTGACCTCCTCTGGCAAAATATCGCGGGTTCCTCTCAAAGCCTGAATCGCGCCCATGAATTACTTCTCAGATTACTTCTCAGTCGGTTTAACCACTTCCCAGTTGCCGTAGCGATCGCCATAGTACGCCAAAATCTGCTCCACCCGTAGATGCGAAGCCTGGTCAGCCGCTGCCGTATATTGAATCCACAGCCCACCCACCTGACTCTGTAAATAGTCAAACTTTTGAGATGTCTGAGGCAACAGCCCCGCCTCGACCCCCGCAACTTGACGTAAATGGGCTACTACTTCGCGATAGATTGCCAACGGCAACCGATCACATTGGATTTGGTAAGGCTGCTCTACATCTCCAGTTTGGGCACCAGTTTGGGCGATCGGTTGATTCATCATCTCAGCTAAACGCACTCATTAAGAAATAATTTCATCACTAGAAATGGGCAAAGTACAGCAGTTAACTTCATCAATACAAACTTTCCCCCACTGCAAGGCCCACCTGACCAGAGCAACTCGATTGCCGGTTGAAGTTTTGGTCAGGATATTGCTGATATGGTTGTCAACAGTGCGCTTGCTAATTTCTAACTTTTCTGCAATCTCCTGGTTGGTCAAGCCACCAGCCACCAGTTCCAGGATTTGCAATTCTCGATCTGAGAGTGTCCCAGAGGTCTGATCGCCGCCCGCCATAATGCTTCTCACCGTGTATATTTACTCATCACCTCCCTCAATTCTAAGGGCTTCACTGCAAAAACCGCTTTTATCTCAAAATCCTGTTCAACTTTTGAAATGTTGCCCGGTGGAGAATCCTGCCCAAACGGGTTTCAGACGATAAAAGAATTGAATTTACAACATCTCAAAATCAACAGCTCAGAATATCGATGTGTTCAACTCTCTGGATTTGGTTAAAACGGATTCTTTTGGTGGTGTCAGCTTGGGCATGGGGACTGTTGGCTATTGCTCCAGTGAGTTGGGCTGCACAACCAAACACCAACCAGGAGACGACTCCTACTTTGGAGGAAACAACGCCTAACCGCTCCAGCCCAGACGTTAATGATATTTCTTCAGAAAAGGTGAGCCAGTTTGTTCAAGCTTATGTACAGGTAATCAAGTTGGTTGAGCAACGAGAAGGTGAGCTCCAAAGTGCAGAAACCGAATCTGAATCACTACAAGTTCAGCAAGAGATTGAGGCAGAAGCGTTTGAGGCGATCGCTTCCACAGGCTTAACCTGGCAAGAATACCTCCAGCTTCTAGGGTTAGCAAATACCGATCCGGAGTTTGGCGAACGCATCGCTACCCAGCTTCAAGAAGCAGGTAGTTAGATTGATATACTTGATGCGGAAACAAGTGTACTAGTTCTATTTATTCCTGAATCGTCTTTTGTAATGACTTTGTAATGACTTACAGATTGAGGGAATCTGATGGTTTTACACACTTCACATCACCCATCCGCTCAGTCAGCCCCAACTGTTAACTGGAACGTTTTGCCTGCCGGCTACAAACTACCTGATGACCCGGTAGAAAATGTTCAACAACCGCTTCTTGCTGCTGCTCTCACGGATGCATTAGGAGCAAACCAGCGAGTTTTGCCTGAAATGCTGATCGTCTCCAATTTTGGGCTAGTTGCCACTGTTAATAAAAAAATTGTTGTTAAAGCCCCTGATTGGCTCTATGTGTCCCATGTCAATCCAGTAGCTGAGGGGGTAATTCGCCGCAGCTATACCCCAAATCGAGAAGGCGATCGCGTGGCAGTTGTGATGGAGTTTTTATCCGAAGAAGATGGTGGTGAACTGTCGGTTCGCTCTACGCCACCCTACGGCAAGCTTTACTTTTACGAACACATTTTGCAAGTTCCGACCTATGTTACTTACGATCCTTATGAACCCGAACTAGAGGTGCGCTGTCTTCAAGCAGGGCGGTATGTGCTGCAACCTGTCAACTTGGAAGGGCGAATTCATATTCCTGAGTTAGACCTGTGGCTAGGAATTTGGAGAGGAGAACGGTTAGGACATACAATCAACTGGTTGCGCTGGTGGAATGCGTCTGGAAATCTGCTTTTGTGGAGTTCAGAACAGACTGAGCAAGAGCGTCAACGTGCTGAGGCGTTAGCAGCAAAGCTACGAGAGCTAGGGATTGATCCTGAACGACTGAGTTGATACGACATTGCCTATTTTAGTCAAAACGTTTTTTGTCTAGAAGCTCCGTGTGGCATGGTTTTCCACAGGTATGAGTGAGGCGTTAAGGTATCGCTATAGTCATACAGGCTAGAACAAAGAAGGGAGGCAGGGCGAAGACCTGCCTCCCTTCTTTGTTTTAACTTAAGCGACTAGCACTATAAAAACGCCCATACTACAGAACGGCGGGTTCTTGCAGTTCGGCAGTTTTCAAATTGGACTCTGCTTTCGCTGCTAGATACTCCGTCAACTGCGCTTCAATTTCATTTCGCACAATTTGACGATATTCAGCAAAATGTTCATTCAAAGCACAGTTAACTAGATAGGTTTCAAACACACCTGGGTTGTGCCGAATGATTGAGAAAAGCTGCCGCCAAAACTGAAAGCGTGTATCTCGCTTGATCCCTTGCCGCCAACAAATGGTAAAAAGCGCCCGAATGTCAGAAAATTCTGGCACTTTAAACTTCTTCTTATTAGGGTTTGGTTTCATAGCCAGAAAGTGACGATGAACTCGCGCTAAATAGCGGCTAGGCTCATACAAATCCCAAAAGCAACGGACATATTCCCGTGCAATTTCTTCTAGGGGGCGAGTCGGAATAAAGTTGGTTAGTGTTGTCTGGTGAATGTTAGCTTCATCGTCGCCATCGAGCAATCGCCCTTCTTTTTCAAGTCGATGCCACAGAGCCGTATTGGGCAAGGCCTGAAGCATACTAAAGAGCGCTTGTGGAATTGCGGTCGCTTCAACAAATTCAACGATGCGATCGCCTGCTCCTGGCTTCTCATCATCAAACCCGATGATGAAACCCGCCATGACTCGCAGACCTACTTCGTTAATCTTTTGCACAGATTCTATTAACGAGTTGCGCGTGTTTTGAAACTTTTGAGTTAAAGAAAGGCTTTCTGTATCGGGGGTTTCGATGCCTAAAAACACAGCTGTAAAATTAGCTGCAATCATTAAATCCAATAATTCCTGGTCTTGAGCCAAATCTACAGAAGCCTCTGTAGTCAGGCGGAATGGATAACCGTGTTCCTTCATCCAAGGCGCTAGTTCTCGCAGTAGCAGCTTCACATTGCGCTTATTGCCAATGAAGTTGTCATCTACGATAAAAATCGATCGCCGCCAGCCTAAGTCATACAGCGCTTGTAACTCTGCCAAAAGCTGAGCAGGAGCCTTGGTTCGAGGCTTACGACCGTACAGTACGATAATGTCGCAAAACTCACATTGAAACGGGCAACCCCGCGAGAACTGAACTGACATATCGTTGTATGCCCGCAAATCCAGTAAGTCAAATCGGGGAACGGGGGTCGTTGTGACATCAGGTTTCTCCCCATTAGCACGGAATACGCCTGAAGTTTCTCCTCGCTCCAGCGCTTCCACCAGCATCGGCAGGGTGATTTCGCCTTCGTCTAACACCAAGAAATCTGCGCCCGCTTCTTGCGCCGCTTCGGGCACAGAGGTAACGTAAGGACCACCAACAGCAACCCGCTTGCCGCGCCGTTTTGCTTCGCTAATCAGGTGCAGCATGTCAGGCTTCTGCACAATCATGCCTGAAATGATGACTAAATCTGCCCAATACCAGTCAGCTTCGCTCTCTAGTCGGACGTTGCGGTCAGCTAGACGAAACTCCCAGGTTTGAGGCAAGATCGCAGCGACCGTAGTTAGGCTCAATGGAGGGAGAGAAACCTTACGACCAACCAGCTCCAAAGCTTTATCAAAAGACCAGAATGACTTTGGGAAAAGGGGATAAAGCAGTAAAACCCGCATTAAGTCGTGCCTCACACTATGAATATTGACCCAGAATATTTTCCCAGCATATAGCAGGGCTAAATAATTTGTGAAATTGGCGATTGTAAGAACCATCAAAAGAAACAAATTGGGGCGCGGGAACTACGCCCCTACGCCCCAATTTTCGTTCACAATCTGCAACGTCAGTCCTCAAACCAAAGGAAATTGTGTTCCCCGCTACACGACATTTTAACCTAGTAACTCCTGAAGACTATCAGGATCAACATAGTGGCAAGTCGTGTTGTCAAGACAAATCAGTGCCCAACCCGCCTGATCAATTCCAACTAGCTTGTAGGCAGTTTCTTGAACAAAATATCCTTTGTGATTGCGAGTCCCGGGCTGAACTTCAAAGTTATATGTATCTGTGCTCAACATGTCTTTATCCTCTGGTTTCAAAAACGAACTGTCAAAATTTATAAAATATGGGTTTGTCTTCCCCATCAGTTAACTTAACCTTATCTCTAAAATTGTGAATTGGTCGTTAAGTTATCTGAACAATTGAATCTTAACCTTCATTAAGTTATAGAAATCCTGTTCGATCTTGCTTTAGAGAAGGGTTTGAGCGATCGCAAATCAAATCTGCTTGACCGAATGTAAATGTTTAAATATAAACACTCTCAGTTTTAAAATCATCTCTTAAGAAGCCTGATGATTAAAGCCAGATGGCTGTAGAAACTGAATTTCAATCATTACAATTGGTCTACATTCTCTCTTTCCTAACCTTCCTAACCTACAAAATTTGAACGAGCGGTAAAAAACGCTTGCTCCAGCAAAGATTCAGGATATAGTAAATGTGAGGCTTTAATTCGGTGTAAGTTTAGTTTGTATATCATCGGCAGACGGCTATCCGAAATTTGGATCTCAGATATTTTTCTAACCGGAGTAGCTTATGTCAATCTATGTAGGTAATCTGTCCTACGAAGTCACCGAAGCTGATGTCAACACCGTTTTTGCTGAATACGGTACGGTTAAGCGAGTTCAGTTACCAACTGACCGGGAAACGGGTCGTATGAGAGGCTTTGGTTTTGTTGAAATGGGGACAGATGCAGAAGAGGCAGCAGCCATCGAAGCATTGGATGGAGCCGAGTGGATGGGGCGTGATTTGAGAGTTAACAAAGCAAAACCTCGCGAAGATAGAGGCTCTTCGGGTGGCGGCGGTTGGGGCAATAATAACCGTCGTCGCTACTAGAAGAAATAAACCATGAAAACTCCTGAACTTCTGAGCCGGTATGCTGCCGGACAGAGAAACTTTAGCGGCATCAATTTGATTGCAGCAAAACTAAGAAGTGTAAATCTAAGGCGTGTTAACTTTAGTGAAGCAGATTTGACTCAAGTCAACCTGAGCTATTCCTGTCTTAGCGGAGCAGATTTGCGTAACGCTAACTTGTGGAATACAAACCTCACAGGTGCGAACTTGGCAGGTGCAAACCTCACAGGTGCAAATTTGACCGGGACAAATTTCACAGGCGCAAATTTGACCGGAGTTAAACTGGAGCAGTCTAACCTCAAGGACGCATCTCTAGAGGGGGCAACCATGCCCGATGGGGTAGTTCGCGAGCCCGTTAAGTAGCACTGATTCAGACTGCAAGCGCAAAATAGTGCAACGTTATAAACCCAGTTCTTGGAAGGATATCTTCTAAGGGCTGGGTTAATTTATTTTGTGAAGATTCCTGTGAATGTTTCAGATCTAGTGAGCAGCAGCAGTTTCGCAGTCTAATTTGCTTCTACTCGATCGGAAGCATTCCCCCTCATCATTCCATTTCTTGTCTTCCTCATAACTGGCTTCTGGCTGTTGATGATCTTTGATTGCGTTCGCAATAGCCTAGAGGGAACATTCAGAATCCTCAATAAAAACTATGTCTAGCTGTTTATCTGGGTTTGTGGGTTTGTGTGTTGGAGATGCGCTGGGCGTTCCAGTCGAGTTTACAAGTCGGGCTCAACGGGCAATAGCTCCAGTTGCAGGAATGCAGGGCTATGGCACCTGGAACCAACCGCCCGGTACCTGGTCTGATGACAGTTCGCTAACCTTTTGTTTGGCAGAAAGCCTCTGTAGCGGATATTCACTGAAGGACATCGCCGAAAAATTTTGCTGCTGGTACAGTGAAGCGTACTGGACGGCACATGGTGAAACGTTTGATGTGGGAAACACGACTCAAGTGGCGATCGCCAAATTACAGCGCGGCATTTCTCCTTTGGAGTCGGGTGAGAGCAGCGATCGCAGCAATGGCAACGGTTCTCTAATGCGAATTTTGCCGATGGCGTACTGGCACAAGCGGCTAGACTTCCCAGAGTTAATCGATCGCGTCCATCAAGTTTCCAGCATTACCCATGCTCATCCTCGTTCTCAGATCGCGTGTGGCATTTACATCAGTGTTGCCATTGATCTGCTGCAAGGGTCTGACCTCGAAACGGCATATCGGCAGGGGTGGGAACGAGTTCAGCAAATTTATCAGAAATCACCCTACAGTTCAGAACTGCCGTACTTTGAACGGATCACGAATGGGGCGATCGCTAGCTTACCTGTTAATGCGATTCAGTCGAGTGGCTATGTGATTCATACGTTAGAAGCTGCGCTCTGGTGTTTATTCAACACTCATTCTTATGCTGAAGCGGTGTTGAAAGCAGTTAATTTGGGCGACGATACCGATACAACTGCTGCTGTTACAGGAGGTCTAGCTGGAATCTACTATGGGTTAGACAACATTCCTGTGGAGTGGATAAATCAGATTGCTCGAAAAGCAGCAATTGAAGATTTAGCAACCCGATTTGAACAGGTCACTAACGCTTAATGTTTGCTTGATATTTGCTTGACGTTTGGCGCTTACTTGGCAGCAGGAGCAGGCTGTGTACCGAACGCTGCTTTGGGGTAGGGAATGCGCTGGTGGTTGAACTGTTGCCAGACGCGCACAAAAATTTCGGCAATTTTAGTCATGTCTGCTCGGGTTAACCCACAATCCACCATCTGGTTATCTTGCCAGCGGGCCCGTAGAATGCGGTTAACCATTGCTAAAGCTTCGTCGCGGCTAGCATCTTTGAGCGATCGCAGTGCCGCCTCGCATGAATCTGCCAGCATCACAATCCCCGTTTCGCGAGACTGAGGAATGGGTCCGTCATAGCGGAAATCGGCTTCGTTAATCACCAGGTCGGGGTTTTCTTTCGCTCGCTGTTGCGCTTGATAGTAGAAATAAGTGATTAGCATACTGCCCTGATGTTCCGGGATAAAGGCTTGAATTGCCTTGGGCAAGCGATATTTTCGCGCCATTACGACCCCTTCACTGACGTGCTTTTTGATAATGGTTGCGCTCTTCCAGGGGTCATCGATCAGGTCGTGCTTATTCGGCCCGCCCATCTGATTCTCAATAAAGCCCAGCGCATCATGCATTTTGCCAATATCGTGGTAGAGCGTTCCCGCTCTCACCAGTTCTACGTTACAGCCCAATGCACGGGCCGCAGCTTCAGCCAGGGTTGCGACAAATAGGGTGTGCTGAAATGTGCCCGGAGCATCAGAAGCTAACTTTTTCAACAACGGGCGATTGGGATTAGACAATTCGGCAAGACGAATCGGCGTAACCAGGTCAAAAAGTTGTTCTAAATAAGGACTGATACCCAGTGCGACAATGCTCCAAGCAAGCCCCATCAACCCTTGCAGCACCGATTGGGTTAAAACTGCATACCAAACGGGGTTAGCAGGCGTCGTCAAAATCAGGCTCAGCAGCAGGTAAATAATCCCTTGGGCTAAACCTACTCCGCCACCCAATAGCGCCAGCTCTTCACGCGATCGCAGTCGCCCTGCCATGCCCGCACCCAAAATACTACCGATCGCACAGGCAGTCAGCGTGACCCAGGAAATCTCCATGCCAATTGGCAGGGCGATGCTTAATAAACCCACTACCGTAATGCCCAAAGCAGAACCGTAGAAACTGCCGATCAGCAGTCCTAACGCAGGCAAATTGGTTGCCGGAACGCCCAGCGCGATGAGCAGGGGAGTCGTCAGCGTCAGCAAAACCACCAGGAAGTGATCGCGTCGTCGCAAGCCTGGATGAAACCGCCGCTCAACCAGCAGAAAAATAGTTATCCCACCCGCCACCAAACCGCCAAAGCCAATCACACCCAACCAGTTGACTCCTCGGCGGCTCAAGCCAAAATGGTCAAGTAAGACAAAATCGGACTGGCTGATCGGCTCACCTGCCTGAGTAATCACCTCACCCCGCCTAATCTCCACAACTTCAGGCTCAACTGCCTCGGCTGCCCGCTCGGCAAGTAGACGGGTTTGCTCCGGATCTTGAACCAGGTTAGGGCGCACGGCATTCATCAAAACTTTGCTTGCCAGCGGTTTTGATGCAGCTGGAATTGTCAAATCAAGCTGTGCCCGAACTGCATTTTCTAGTAGCGAATCAGGTAGCCCTGGCGGAATTCCTTGAAGTAGGATGCGTTCCAGAGCTTGGCGAACTCCGGATTTGGTGCTGCTCCACTCAGCATCTGTCAGGTTAAAGAAACTGGGGTCATAAAACTTGCTTTGCTCGTCTTTGAGAGAAGACTCCAGTGTTTCTGCCGTGGTGGTATAGCGTTGGCGAGCACGGACGATGACTTCTCTCAAAGCTGAGAAATCTTCCGTTGAAGCATTTTGTTGATAAGCCTGTAGCTCAATGATCGCAAGCTGCTGAGAAGAACTTGCCTGCACACCTGGCGGTTGAGATGGCGAATCTGGACGAGTGCGAGGAGCTGTTGCTTGGGCTCCTGAATTCACCGATGCCAGGATCGTCCTCCATTCCCATTCCTGCGCCTGTCGCAGATGGCGTTGAGTCCCGGTAGACAATACTGAAGTTTCAATATAGGGCAGGGGTCCTGCTTGCTGACGCAATTCATCGCCTCTAGCAAACAAGCGCTGTAATGTCTGATAAATTTCCTGGTTAACTGCCTGGTTAACCATTAGAACAGGAACTGCTCCGGTGCGGGCATCTTGCCGCTTGGTTTCAGTTGTTTCACTATCTACAACGCTGGCTGACTCAGGCGCTCGAATGGTTTGAGGGGCAATTGTGTTTACGTCAAGCTTGGGTTCGTTATAAAATCGATGCCCAATTGCACTGGTGAGAGAAACAACCACCAAAATCAAAGCGACAGGTGAAGGGGAGCCACCCCGCTTAGACGACTTTCGCCGCAGAGGATTAGGGCGGAGAGCAATCGCTGCAATCTGTTTAGACTTGAGTTTTGAAACCTTGGACAGAAATCGGCGAGTTTGATCAGCCTCGGTATAGCGCTTTGCTTTCCCAAACAGCCGCCTTACGAGCCGGTTAAAGCGTCTTTGAGAAATATCTAAGAGATGCATCTACCACCACCGAATCGATTTGCTAGATCAAGCTGTGCTAACTCAAGCTGTGTTAGCAAAAACAATGGAACTTTTGGAGATACCAACGCCACACTAAAGGCGGGAGTTTTGGTAGATGGACATGAACAGTGGCGACTTCACGTTGTCTGATTTACAGCAAAAAAGCTAACCCTGAGTAATAGTATATCCAAGCCAGATTTTAGGCATGTAAATTTGTAAAGCCAGGCGAAAGATACAGTAAAGAGTGCCGAGTATTTGTAGTTGAAAGTATGAATTCATTGCTGTAGCTAAACAGGTTGGGGCGCAAGAGGCTACAGATGGAAGGGCACACCCCGCTGAGCGGGGTGCCCTTTCATCTACTTACAATTAACGCTAAACGTTATGGGTCTGCTGAGTGGGGTTTAGTGGGGACGAATGACCTTTGGGGCCGCGATCGCAAAAGTCTGTCCGGGGTAATTGAGTAGGTGAACCAGGTCATAGGCTCCAGACCAGGCGGCTAAAAGTTGGTCAGACAGCTGTTGCAGTTCCGCTTCGGTAGCGACGCCCCACAGGTGGTTTAGGGGTGAGTGTTCAGAACTGCCGCGGCTCAGAGCACTCCGCCAGCTTAAGGGAATGCTGCTAATCCCGTTGTAAGCTCCAGATAGGGCTGCTGTAAGGCAGGTGGTTTGCGGGTTTCGGTGAAGTTGGGCAGCACGAATAACGGAAAGGCAAAAGTCTTCTGGTGTGTTGAGAAAACAGTGAAAGGCGATCGCAATGGTCAGCGCATCTGATCCAGTTTGCGATTTGCTAAGCTGGTCGCGAATCTGAGCTGTCGCCCTATCAAGGCTAGTCTGGTTTAAGGTTTGCGCGAATCGAAGCTGCTCAACAAAATTAGCAGAATTAGATGGAGCGGATGGTCCTGGCGTTGTGGGACGATCGCGGTTTAACTCCAGTTCCTCAATGATTTCAGCAATGAGTTGGGTTGGGTCAAGCTGTTCTCTCAGCGTTAGGGAAAGGGCATAACTGATGGCAAGAACTCCATCGCTTAACTCTGGTCGATGTCGCCAAACTTTGTCTGCCTGTTGAAGCTCCTGTTCCAGCTGATGAGGGTCAGCATGAAAAAACAGAGCAATCGGAAGGGCAGCGATCGCCAACCCCGCGTCAATCTGTGGAAAGTCTGGAAGGGGGCTGCCCTCATCTTGTTCAGATGAATTTCGTTCAGAATTCGGTTCTCTGTTCGACTGTTCAAACGGAATTTCTAAGACATCCAATACCTCATTAATCCAGCTTGTTTCGCCACCGCCGCCTCGAATCAGTCCTTTTATCAGCTGGACAGCTACGCGACCCCAAGCTGGTGCGATCGCAATCCTGTTTGCAAGCGTTGAGTCGCTAAACCCCCAACGGCTTAGACTCGTCCACTGAGAGGGCTGTTTGACTTGCGGCTGTTGGCTTTGCATAACCTGACACTGAGTGCCTAAAATTTCTCCCAGAGCGGCTCCCAGTAAAACAGCTTGAAATCGGCTGGAAAGTGAATAGCGCATTGACTGTATCTGTGATTTCTGGCGATCGCCTCATTCATCATGACAAGAATTTGGGATAAACTCAGAAGGATTTTGATCCGCAGTCGTGGTCTCTCAATGCAAACAGGACTCCAGCCCAGCCGCACTCACTTGATGCAAAATTCGGGGACCGCCACCCCATTCCCTCGATGCCTGCAAATTGGGCAGGTAGCACTGATTGGCTGCTTTATGCTGCTTGGCTTAAGCGCTTCACCCGGCAGTAGCCAGGAAGCTCAAGCGCCTGCACCGAATGCTGAGATTTTGCCACTGGAAAGTAGCCGCATCACGTTGCGAGTGGGTAGCCAGGGTACACAGGTTGCAGAGTTGCAGGCAATGCTCAAGCTTTTGGGCTACTATAGCGGTGTCGTGGACGGTGTGTATCAGGAGAGTACTGCGATCGCCGTTACCGCCTTTCAACAAGCAGCAGGGTTGACCGCAGATGGGGTTGTTGGACCTGGAACATGGGAACGATTGCTACCTGCGTCTCCTTCAGTAAGCGGAGTGTCCTCTGCGACTGGGGCGATCGCTCCCTCTGCAAGTAGTCCAGCTACACCTGATACCGCTGAAACAACTGCTGCGACCCTTGCTTTCCCAACGCCTTCTTCCGTTGAGCCGACTGCGACTCCATCGGCTGCTGCGGCTAATGCAAGTGAGACAGCCAATACAGCGCCCAACCCTACACCTGCTGCTAGTGCAGGCAATACGGCAGGCGGAACATCTGCCCAAGCAGCCAACTCCAGCACTCAAGCAACGGCTCAGTCCAGCGTAGATCTGCCTATCCTCAGAGTGGGAATGCGCGGACCAGCCGTCACTCAACTACAAGAACGGCTACGAGCCACAGGATTTTTTAATGGCACCGTAGATGGCGTTTTTGGCACAGAAACTCAGAACGCAGTCAGAGCTGCTCAGCGTAATTCTGGGCTTGAGTCAGACGGAGTAGTTGGACCCGCAACTTGGGACGCTTTGCTGCGTTAAAGGGAATCCAATTTAACCTATTTGTAGCAGTCCTATTGTGACCTCCAACTTCTTCAAGAAATTGGAGGTCTTGATGTTCATAACCTATTACAGTTTGCTTCGTATTACGGAAGCCATTCCTTCAAATGGGATAATTTTTTGCTGCTTTTTGAGGTGAATTCAGTCCAAAGATAGATTACAATATCCATTTCCTCAGAAGGAGTTCTTTCTAGATGGTTCTTGTTAGGTTGTATTTGTTCGCTCCTTTCATAGATGTCTGCATCACTCATTTAAAAGTGCATCTCCTGATATAGTTCTCATGGCTCTAAAGCTTTGTCAGAAGAGGCTTTGACCTTGATTTAACAATAGTAAACTGAAGGCTATCGAGAACGATCAGATTAATATAAATGTCTTTTTGATTGAATTCTGTTGGTGTAATATGACTCACTCAAATAATAACGATCGAACTCGCATTCAGAGCGATCGCCCTACCTCTATCCAAAACGATCATCATCAGGTTTATCCTACTTCTGGTAATCAAGTCTCTGACCGTCGCCGCATCTTGAACGACCGCGAGGTAGAGCTAGGAAATCAGGATTTAGTAAATCCCAATCCTTCTATCGGCAACGGTAATCGAACTGCTTCTCCCGCCTCTTATCAAAACGGATATACGCAGGGGCGTGTTGTCGAGCGTCAGGCATACGAAGAGAACTTGCGAGTTAGAGACGACAATAGTGCTTCACGAGGTTTATTGCTTGGTATTCTGCTGACTTCTCTTCTGGGCTTAACCGTAGGTGCTCTATATTTTGTCAATCAGCAGAGCCAAACTCCGGTTGTACCTGTGCCCGTACCTGTAGAACCTCAAGAGGAGGAAACCGAGACAAACAACACAGAAGTTCGTGAGCGAATTATTGAGCGGACTCGCGAGATAGTACCTGTACCGCAGCCTCAAGCTCCTGCACCTCAGCAACCTGCTGCTGAACCTGCACCCGCTGTTCCTCCAGCCAGCACGACGCAGCCAGAAGCTGTGCAGCCAGAAACAGCACAGCCTGAAGCAGCACAGCCTGAAGCAGCACAACCAGAGACAGCTCAGCCAGAGACAACTCAGCCGAATGTAGCTGAGCCAGCCCCTCCAGTCGCTAATCCTGTGCAATAGAGCAGATAATATCTACTTCTAAATTGGATTGGACTTGAACCTGCTTCCTACCTCCTTCCAGCAAGGATACATTTGAAAGTTCTTCCTGGAGGAAAGAGTAGAGTCATATTCGTTGAGATAGAAAATGGGGCAAGGCTAGACCTTGCCCCATTTTCTGTTTTGGCTTGAGTGATTAGTTTGGTAAGAGAATTCTCATTGCTAAGGAATTAACTCGGCAGGATCAAACCCTCGTAGCTCTAAATGTTTGTTCCAGTTCCAAGCGTGAAAAAACTCTTTTGCCTGCTGATAGCCTAAGCAGTAGAGAATGTCTTTCTTTTCATCACTAATATCAAATTCCCGCCGTCCACGTAAATTTGACCATCTATCGAAGCAGGAGGAGGCATTCGACTTAAGATGTCTGCCTTCTCTTCAGATGTCAGCCGCAGTCCCGGTTCTGCCAGAATGTGGTCGGTTTTCCAATGTGGTCGGATTTCCACGCCATCGACAATGCCTTCCTGAAAGATTAGATCAGTGATATTGACGGGATACAAAGGCTAACTCTGCATTAACGGAAACCACGAATCATCAGGTTGAAATGGGCTAGAACACTGTCACTAGAACATCGCCACTAAAACGCTATCAGTACCCTCTAGGGTAATGCTGCCATTTAGCTTGCTTGCTTAGGATAAAAACGTGAATTTGACAGGTAAAAAAAGTTGCAATTCCTATTCATAGAGGCAGCTTTTTATGACCTGTTCAATACACTTGCAACAACAAAACGTAGAACAGGAGAAGTAAAGCTATGGCAACTTTGGATGTCACTATTAAGACAGGTGGGGATGATCTACGCAGCGGCAGCCACGCAAACTTTTACGTCAAACTGCAAAATTCGCCGGTCAAAGAGTTTACGAGACTGGTTGGAGGATTGGGGGGAGGTTCGGAGACCATTACTCAAGTGGAGATTCCTGAATTGACAGACCCTAATCAGGTGGAGTTTTTCCAATTGCAGCATGTTTCTCAGGAGAAAGGCACAGAAACAGCAGACAACTGGGATTTGGAATCAATCCAGGTGATTCTACGGGCAGGACGGTTTCCTGCCGTTGTTGGCGAACATGGGGCGCATCGATTTGCGGGAGATAGCCGCTTGATTACTTTTGGCGGTACGGATACTTAATAGTGAGGCAGTTGTTTTTATTGTCTAGACTTTATTGTCCAGACTGGCTAAGAGCTTCCGAAAGGTAGTCGGCGGTAGCCTCGACGAGGGCGATCGCATTTTCGTACACCATTCGCGTTGGCCCTAGCATTCCCACACTGCCAACCTGGGTATTTCCCCGTTGATAGGTTGCAGAAACCAGGGTGCATGTGCGAATCGGCTCCAGCGGATTTTCAGAGCCGATTCTAACGGTGACTCGCTTGCCAGGGTTTTCAGGTTCAGTAGACTCGCAGATTAGCGACCAAAGCTGGTCTTGCTCTTCTTCTAGAAGTTGAATGATCGTTTGAACCTGCTGTAACTCTGAAAACTCTGGCTGACGGCGCAACACTTCAGCAACGCCGCTAATCAAAATTTGGGTAGAAACAGGCACCTGACTGCGGCTTGCTAATTCTTGGAGAGATACGCGCAACAGGTCTGCGTAGCGCTCAAATTCTCGTCCAAGGTCGCTCCAGTCGAGTGTGGAGATCTCACTGAGCGATCGCCCCCGGAGATGGCTATTGAGGAAATTGGAGAGAATTTGCAGTTCCCGGTCGAGCAGTTCGGCGTCGGGCTGCGTATCGCTGCTCGGTTTGGGCAAGTTGACCAATGTGGATTGAGTTTCGTAGGAATCTAGCACCACAATCAGCATCACCCGTCCGGGGTCAATTTGCACCAGTTGCAGGTGACGCAGTTGCACCGTGCTGGCTTGGGGCATGGTGATTAGCGCAATGTAGCCACTCAAAGTTGAGAGAATTTGAGCTGCACCGCGCATCAGTGCCTCAAAGCTGCAATTGTCCCAGTTCAACTGGTCTGAGAGCATTTGGTCAGCTCGACGAGCCAGCGCTTCTGAGGGCGTAATTAGCTGATCGACATAGATGCGATAGCCAGAGTCAGAGGGAACTCGCCCTGCTGAGGTGTGAGGCTGATAGAGCAAGCCTGCCTTTTCCAGGTAGCCCATCGCATTGCGAATCGTAGCGGGGCTCACCCTGGGATTAAATCCTTCCACCAGCGCTTCGGAGCCGACGGGCTTAGCAGTAGCGATGTAGTGACGCACCGTTGCCCAGAGAACTTGCTGCTGGCGATCGCTAAGCTTGAGTTGTATTGACATTTGAGCCAGAGCTAAAGTGCTGTTTACTGATCGTAATTTAGCTGACCTGTCGTTGCCTAGTTAGTAGGGGCTAATACCGAGCCGAGCAGCGCAGGGAGAACAGGGTTAAATCGGGTTAAACCGTAAGGTTAATAACGAGGAACAGCTGGATCAACAGCGGTTGAGTAGGCATCAATGCCACCCGTCAGGTTTTTGACATGGGTAAAGCCTTGATTGAGCAACCAGTGACACATCTGGGCAGAGCGCACCCCGTGGTGACACATGACGACGGTTTCTGCGTGAGGGTCAAATTGCGTCTGAACCTGCCCTGACCACTGAGCAAACTGGCTCAGCGGCAGGCTGTGAAACGAGTCTAAACTGGCGATCGCCAGTTCTTCAGGCTCTCTGACGTCAATCAGTTGCAGGCGATCGCCAGCAGCCAAGCGCTCAGCTAATTCCTCAACGCTGATGTGGGCGAGCGGTAGATTCGAAGCTTGAGCAGTCATCGGGTTAACTTAAAACAGTTCTAAGTTGTATATAGTTATGCATACAAACTTAGCACGTTGTCTTCCCTTCATCCCCCGTTCTTCGTGCCATACAAACTGCCATCGGGCATGCGAGTCCCAGTCAAGATTGCCCCTGTCATTTTGACCATGATGCGATCGCTAAATCCAATTCGAGCACCACTCAAGTCAGCGCCACTCAAGTCAGCGCCACTCAAATCAGCCCCAATCAAATTCGCCTCTCTCAGATCGGCGTTACTCAGATCAGCCTGAAGTAGATTCGCTCGAAACAGGTTTGCTTTCTGGAGATTCGCACCGTTTAAGTTGACATTGTGTAGAAATGCGTCGGTCAGGTTAGCCCCGCTCAGGTCGGAGTTGCTCAAATTTCTACCAGATAGGTCTTTTTCTCGCAGGTCTGACCCACTCAGGTTTGACCCACTCAGGTCAGGAGCCTGTGGTTTGGGCTGACGTGGAGCGGGCTGATAGGTGTGGTGAGCCGAAGACGAATGAGCTTGCGCCGAGCTAGGAGGCTGAGCTTGGGAGTGAGTTGGGGATGACTGAGACTGACGATAGGTTGACTGATTAGTTCGGGATGGACTGTGACGAGACTGCTGCGACTCAGAAACGGGCTGCTGGTCGCGAGGCTGCTGGTAAGCATCTTGTCTATAAGTAGAAGCAGTCTGGTTGTTAGAAGCAGTCTGGTTATTGGATTGGGAACTGGTTGGGGGCGGCTGATAGTAAGGTCGGGGCGGTGGCTGGTAGTAATAGCGAGGATGGATAGGTTCGCGTCGAGCTTGCGTCTGGGTGGTTTGAGATGAATTGGACGAGCTGGACGATTTGGATTGGCTGGATTGGGTACTGTGGTGCGATCGCAACCGATCGCGCGCCTGGTTAATTTCCTTCAGCTTTTCCTGTGCCTTTTGCAGCAAACGTGGGTTGTCTTGCGGAATGCGATCGGGATGCCAGATAAAAACCAAATCCTTGTAAGCCTGGTTCACTTCTTCCAGTGAGGCTCCAGGCTCCAGGTCTAGCACTCGATAGCAACGCTCCAAGTCGTTCTTTCTTAACAAGATATCACCACCTTTCGCAAGCCATTGGACTTACATTAATCCGAAGTAGCCAAACATGAGTTAAATAGAATACTTCCTTTAGAAGTCGGACAGGATTATGCCCCTTGCAAGCAATTTTGGCTCTGATTGCCAGTTGAGCAACAGCCCTGTCTTACTGTTGCAAGCAATGTCTTGATTTTAGTATGGCTGGCTTATCGATCGCCTTTTCCACTCTTCCCTATTACAGCAACTTTCGTCAAAACGAGCCTCATTCTATGGAAATTGAGCATAGCTGCGTAAGCCTACTTCCATAGTCGTGCATTATCCTAAACCTCTGGTTCTAAATTCGTAGGTTGGGTGAAGCAAAGCGGAACCCAACAGTCCCTTGACTGCGACTGGTCTGACTGCGACTAGTCCTCACGCCCCCACCTCACCTGCATCTAAAACTAAACTGACTCTCTCTACAAAATCATGTGCCTCCAGGCTCCATCAAAGCTGACCTTGGTGAATAGGAGGTCAGCCTAGCTAGCCATGAAGCCAGCCTAGCTAGCTACGAAGCCAGCCTACTTAACTACGAAGCCAGCTTAGCCAGCCACTAAGCCAGCTTCACTTACTGGGAAGCCAGCCTAGTCAGCCACTAAGCTAGCTTAGTCGGCTACGAAGCCAGCCCAGTTAGCCATAAAGCCAGCTTCACTTACCGTGAAGTTAGCCTAGCCAACCGTGAAGTTAGCCTAGCCAACCGTGAAGTTCGCTTAGACGACCACGAAGCTGGCTCACCTGACGTGTTGAATCAAGTTCACAGCAGTTAGAGATCAAGCGTCTAACGAATCTAATTCGTAGCCGCAGGAATCAACCTGCCTTGCAGACTACTGAAGACCCAGAACTTATACGGAATCCGTTTCGTAAAGAAGCACTATTGGGTGTACGGGCGAAGCATTCGGTCATAATCCTTGCCACTGAAGCATGATTCTTTTGCCGAACGCTTCGCCCCTACCGCTACCGCTACTTTACAGATGGTATTTGGTCTTACAGCCATTTTCGGATGGGTAAGCCCTAGCGTAGGGGCAGTTCGCGAACTGCCCCTACGCTAGGGCTTGTGGTCTATCCAAGTGGTGCTGTAACGAACCGAAGCAGGTTGGTTCTGTTTCAACAGCGGCAGTTCCAACCGCCAAAGCTTGGTGCGATTCAAAAGTCGGCTTGCAAAATAGCTTCTCCGCGCCGATACAGTTCTCGCGCATACTCCGTCCAGGTGCCCTGACCCCAATAGCGAAAGCAACTAGTCTGCAACAGCAGATTGTGCAGCAGCGCGTTACGGTAGCGGGGTTGCCGGGTGAGCGACGGATCGTCTGCCAGCAGCGGATCAATCGTCTGGTGAAATAGGGCACTGAGTTGATTCATTGGCGTGAGGACGTTTTCGTAGCCTTTCACCCAGCTCAGGTCGTTTGTCCAGGAGCTACCGTCCATATGAAAGTTGGGGTTATCTTGCTTGAGGCGGGCGATCGCCCCACTCACTGCCTCTGGACTAACCGCGTCTCCAATCTGCTGCCAGATCTGGTGCTGACCCACTGCCTGACAGGCAGGATAGTCTGCTGGTTGAACCCCTGCCGCCTCAATTAGCTCCAGATATTCAGTCCCGTTTAACCCCACTACGCCCGTTTTGCCGCCGCCTGACTGCCTCATGCCATACCAAGCATTCTTAAACCCAGAGGGAAACTCGTTCATCATTACGCCGCCATTCTCGCCATCGCCAATCTGCGACACCAGTGGTGGAATCGTCACCCCGCCCAACTGCTGCCGAGACAGCGTTTTTGCCTCATAGTATGGCTGCATCTGCGCCACCAGCTTGGTGTCCGAACCCTGAGTCTTAATCAGAGCCGTGATACTGACTGTCTCGCCATGAGCATTGCGGGCAACCAGACGGTGAGGCAAGTGTTTGTTAGACAGCGGTTGCCCCTCCAGCGTTTCTACGGCGTGTTCCTGCACCAGCAGCCAGCAGTAGCCACATTCCTTTAACGCTTTGACAAACTCATACAGGGTGTCGGGATGGTTGGGTAGGTGCATCTCTGGCGGTGAGAAGCCCTTCACACGAGCCAGCGCATCCCAACCAAAAATTGCGGCAAAGTGATGCTGCCACGCCTGGATGTGCAGCTTCAGGTCAGGAATCGGGGTAGAAGGCGCAACGGCATGGCTCCACATGGTTCCCAGCCATTCCACGTAGGGCTGGTAGGTCGGGTCACAGGCGACACGCTTCAGGTTCTCTAAAATGTCGCCCCTGCCCATTTGCCGCAGTCCCCACAGCAAATTGCCGGAGTAGTCGAGCATGACGCGAGGGTTGCAGCCCTGAGACACCAGTTCGGGAATAAAGTCGGCGATGCGGGAATAGCACCAGGAAAACGGACCAGCGTTGTGGTTGTCGCCTTCGTGGGTGTGTTCAAACATATATTGCAGATGCCCGATCAGCTCACCATTTGCACCAGCGGGAACGGTGGGCTGATGCATGTGCAGGGCGATCGCAAACGCCGCTGAGACATCCTCTAGCCGAATATTGGTACGGGGCAGGAAAACAGGCTGATTTTGCTGGGCCACCTCCTGCACCTGTGACTCCCAGCCGCAGATGTTGGGCAAGCCCTCAATCAGCTCTGGAAAATCGGCTGAGACGGATGGAGCAGTCTGGATAGAAGCCATAAGGATAAACCTGTTGAGTTATTGCTGATTTAGATAGAGAAAAGCTTCCACCTCGGCAGCCGTGGGTTGAGCGGCGATCGCCCCCGCCCGCACTGTGGTCAATGCCCCTACCGCACTAGCATAGGTGACAGTTCGCTTTGCCTCATCAGGGTCACTGAGCGACTGAACTCCGTTTTGACAAACCTGATGCAAGAAACCCGCTACAAAGCTGTCTCCGGCTCCGGTGGTGTCTTCTGCCTCGATTGAGAAAGCGGGCAATTTCCCCTCGTTTTCACTCAGGCAATAGGCGCTGCCTTGGCTACCTGCCGTCACTAACACGCCTTCCACATCATCTAGTCTGTGAGCGATGATGCCTGGATCTTGCGTATCAAACAGCCATTCGGCTTCCTCGTCAGAGAGTTTGAGGAAGTCAACCCGCTTGATCAGGTCTTGAATGGTTGATCGGGCGGCTTCTGGGTCTTGCCAAAACATTGGTCGCCAGTTTACATCGACTATGATCTTGACGTAATGCTGCTCTGCCAACTCTAACGCCTGCTCGATCGCCTGCCGCGTTTCAGGATAGGCAAGCTCTAGTGTCCCTAACACCAAAAAATCGGCAGCATCAAATAAGGAAACGGGCAAGGAATTTGCCTGGAGGCGAGTATCTGCAAACTCAGCCGTGTCGCGATCGCCAAACCCAGCAAAGATGCGATCGTTGGTGTCAGTCCGAACTACATAGATCTCACGAGTTGGGGCGGTCGGGTGGCGCTGAATGCCAGTTCCGTCTACGCCAATCTCTTTGAGCAAATCGACCAGCGTTTGCCCTGGCTCATCTTCACCTACACAGCCAATAAATCCAGCACTGGTGCCTAGTTTTACCAGTGAGCAAGCAACATTTGCAGGTGCGCCGCCGGGGTAGGGAGTCCAGGAGGTAACTTGTTCGAGCGGTCGTCCAGGTTGATCAGACAATAAGTCAAATAGAATTTCGCCGAGACAGAGGACACGGGGGTTAGTCACAGCTATCAATCTCTCTTAAACCTCATCCCAGCCTATCAGACCGATTCTCGTCGCGCTTTAGGTGAATCACATTTACGGAAAGTTTTTCGGTTTTGGGTTTTGGTTTTGTCAGAGGAATTTAGCTAATTGCCTGCTATACAAAAGTACTAAGCAATGTTAAGGTAATCTCCGAAGCAGAGACGTACTTCCTTTCAAAGTGTGTTTTTAACTCAGATTCAGACTTTGAATTTGCGGCTCTCATCAGCTTCTAAGCTGGGTTTCAAACTTTAGTTTCTAAGTGGTGAAAGCTAGGTACTTAGCCGCTTGAGGGCGATCGTAGAATTCAACAAAACGAATCATGTTTTCTCCAAACAAGCAATGCATCGCCCTGATCTCGGTTCATGGCGACCCCGCAATTGATATTGGCCGGGAAGAGGCTGGAGGGCAGAACGTTTACGTTCGTCAGGTTGGCGAAGCTCTATCGCGATTGGGGTGGCAGGTTGATATGTTTACCCGTCGGGTTAGCCCCGATCAGCCTGCAATTGTTGAACACACTCCCAACTGCCGCACGATTCGCCTGACTGCTGGAGCGGCTGAGTTTGTTCCTAGAGACGAACTGTTTGAATATCTGCCAGCCTTTGTGCAGGAGTTTCTCAACTTTCAGCAGCAGGCGAAGACCTACTATCCCCTTGTTCACACCAACTACTGGCTGTCATCCTGGGTTGGAATGGAGCTGAAGAAGTTTCAGAAAATTCAGCAGGTGCATACTTACCACTCAGTTGGAGCGGTAAAGTATCAGGCAGTTGACCAGATTCCGCCGATCGCCTCTACTCGCTTAGCTACCGAAAAAGCGTGCCTGGAAACGGTGGAGCGTGTCGTGTCAACTAGCCCTCAGGAACAGGAGCATTTGCGATCGCTCGTCTCTACGAAAGGCAACATTGAGATCATTCCCTGCGGCACGGATATTTGCAAATTTGGCTCCGTTTCTCGCGCTGAAGCACGGCAGCAATTAGGCATCGATCCCGATACAAGGGTCATTTTCTACGTAGGACGGTTTGATCGCCGCAAGGGAATTGAGACACTTGTGCGGGCAGTGGGACGTTCTCAACTGCGCGGCAAGGAAAAACTAAAGCTCATTATCGGCGGTGGCAGTCGTCCTGGACATAGCGATGGCATTGAGCGCGATCGCATTGAAGGAATCGTCGCCGAGTTGGGCATGACTGAATTCACCCATTTTCCTGGTCGAGTCGGTGAGGTTGAACTACCGATCTACTACGCTGCATCGGATGTTTGCGTCACACCAAGCCACTACGAACCGTTTGGGCTAGTGGCGATCGAGGCAATGGCTTCCGGTATTCCGGTAGTAGCTAGCGATGTGGGCGGGTTTCAGTTCACAGTGATCCCAGAAGAAACGGGGCTGTTGGTTCCGGTGAAAGATGACGCAGCGTTTGCAGCAGCAATCGATCGCGTTCTGACCGAACCTGGACTGAGCGATCGCCTGAGTCGAGCTGCCCGTACTCGCGTCGAGCAATACTTCAGTTGGGATGGGGTTGCCTCCCAACTGAGTGGTTTATACAGTCGCTTACTGATCAATCAAATGGCTGGCGAGAAAACCAGCCCATCTGTTAACTCGGTTGCCAGTCAGTTATCTAAAGAGTTAGATCGGGCTACAGTTTCCGGTTCAAAGTGAGTTTCAAAACTTTCCCGCTCCTCGATTTGAGGCAAAGCAGGCTGATTTACCGTTAGTCGAGGGAGGCGATGCTTAAAGCTGCACAAGATTTCCCAGGAAATCGTATTCAGTAGGGTTGCCCAGTCGTCTGCTGAAATCTGTTCCTTGCCATCTTGCCCTAATAGGGTGACGATTTCCCCTTCCTGTAAATCGGGCAGGTTCGTTACGTCCAGCATGAGTTGATCCATCGTAATCGCTCCTACCTGCCGAACCCGCTGTCCTCGAATCAGTACGTTCATTCGGTTAGACAGGTTGCGAGGAATGCCATCGGCATACCCAATCCCAATGACTGCGAGTGGCATCTGGCGATCGGTAATGAACTGATGTCCATAACTAACGCCTGTTCCAGGTTGAAGCGCTTTTACTTGAGTCACCCGCGCCTTCACTTGCAGTACAGGTTTCAGGTCAACTTTAGGCTGAAGGTGAGGGGCTGGGTGAAGTCCGTAGGTCGCCAGTCCAACTCGCACTAAATCGTAGTGTAAGTTCGTGTCAGCTAGAGTCGCAGCAGAGTTTGCCAGATGCAGCCGGGGTAAGGAAATGCCGGTGGCATGGATTTGGGCGATCGCCTGCTGATACCGGGCTTGCTGCTGCCGCATCACTGTTTCATCAGGATCATCTGCCGTTGCCAGGTGGGAGTAAACGCTGGCAATCTGCAACTGGGGCAACCGCTGCACCAACTGTGCAAACTCAGCCGCTTGCTGCCAGGGTGCGCCCAGCCGAGACATCCCTGTATCTAGCTTCAAGTGAACTGGAAGTGGAGAGCGTTGAGCAGATTGGTTCTGAGAACGACTTAAGGTTTCAGCACAAACCAAAGCTTGTTTGGGCGTACCGAGGGTGGGCTGAAGCTGCCAGCGAGCGATCGCCCGTACCTGTTCTGGCGTATTTGTTGCCCCTAATAGCAAAATTGGAGCCGTGATCCCAGCCTCTCGCAGTTCAATTCCTTCTGGAATCGTCGCCACTCCCAGCCAGGTTGCGCCATGTTGTAAAGCGGTTTGGGCGATCGTTATGGCTCCATGTCCATAGGCATCAGCCTTCACTACCGTCATTAGCTCGGTTCCAGGTGATAGCAGCCGCTTTAACTGCTGCACATTATGAGCCAGCGCAGCCAAGTCAATTTCTACCCAGGCTCGCTCTCGCTTCATCGAAGCAACACTCGAAGATTGCTCCCAACTCAACATCTCAATTTCCTCCTCTGTCACTCACACCAATCACCACTCACACAAAATGTAAGAGGTCTAAAGAATTTCTTCTACAACCCGGACAGGGTTGCTATATTTACCTACGAATGTCAAAGATTGTAAACACCTGGAAATTTCGTATCTACTTCGGTCGGGATGATCCCAGCAATCCCCCAGAATTTGGCTGTCCGTGTTACCATCTGTGAAACCCTCTTCTCACTGAGCCATAATGGGCAAGGTATTGGTGCTGAATGCCTCCTATGAGCCGCTCAACATCACGAGCTGGCGACGGGCGGTTGTGCTGTTGATTAAGGGAAAAGCAGAGCAAGTCGAGCATAATGGCAAGATAGTTTATGCTGAGTTGCCTCTGCCAACGGTGATCCGGCTTCGTCACTATGTGCGGGTACCCTACAAGGAAATTCCTTTAACCCGCCGAAATCTCCTCCACCGAGACAGTCATTCCTGTCAATATTGTGGGTACACCGGAGATGACCTGACGCTAGATCATGTGATCCCGCGGTCGCGAGGCGGGGGAGACTCCTGGGAAAACATTGTCACTGCGTGCGTACGTTGCAATGTAAAGAAGGGCAGTCGCACCCCCAAAGAAGCAAACATGCCGCTGCGGCACCCTCCACACAAGCCCTACAGCGGACTTTACTTTGAAGTCACCAAGCACATCAAGAGTGGCGTACACCAGGAATGGCAGAAGTACGTCATCGGCATCTAACGGGAATTTACTTAGGCTAGTCTACAGCATAGGTACACAGCGCTACTTTAGCCGCATCAGGGTTGACTAAGTTGCTCTTGCACCCCTTTAACTGCCGGAACACTTAATCAAATTGGAGATTAAGTTGTGGTTAAGTTGCAAGGCGGCAGAAAAGGATAGTTTCAAACCTGTGATAGATGCGGTTTCAGTCATAGGATACGGGATTTATTCACAAAAGCCGCCATTGATATGCTCCTAAAGATGAGGTGTCAGATTTCTTTTTTTTTGCGAAGATCGTAAATGCAACTAAAAATATTAACTGGGCTGTTGCTAAGCTGAAACATTACCTTGCTGAAAGCGCCAGCCCGCTTTTTTTACACCTGTACTTATGCAATCCAACTCGCTCATCTCTAGTGATGGATTATCCACAGTGACAGAACCTAACTTGAAAGGTTCTAAGTCAGTGAGCCGGGTAGTTGATTATGAAGACGTAGAATATTCGGGAGTAGAGATCAGTCAGGCACCTCTAAACTCTCCAGGACGACGGTTCTCTGAACAGAAAGTAGAAGCATTACGACAAGTCCTGGAAAAGCGTCGGGGCGATCGCCACTTGGTAATTCTGCAAGACTTTCCAGATCCTGATGCGCTTTCCTGTGCTTGGGCATACAAGCTAATTGCACAGCAATTTGGCATTCGCTGCGATATCGTCTACGCAGGTACTTTGAGCCATCAGGAAAACATTGCCTTGGTCAAGCTCACGGCCTTACCTGTACAGCGTTGGTCAGTGCAAGCTGCTCGCGAGAAAGACTTTTCGGTTTACCAGGGATCTGTTTTTATCGACAATCAGGGCACCACGACTCAATTGATGCCTCTGGTGCAGCAAGCGCATATTCCTGTGACCGTTGTGATTGATCACCACAGTTCCCAGGGAGATTTGGAGGCGGAGTTTTCGGACATTCGTTCTCAAACTCGCGCCACTGCAACAATCCTGACCCAATATCTGCAAGCTGGTCTACTTAAGTTAGACAACAACAACGGGGAACACATCAAGTGTGCAACTGCCCTGATGCACGGTTTGCGGTCTGATACAAATCGGTTGATGCAGGCTCAGGAAGAAGATTTTCTGGCAGCAGGTTATCTCAGTCGATTTTATGACAGCCAGTTGCTCAACTCTGTGCTGCAGGCTTCTCGCTCCAAGCGAGTGATGGATGTAATTGAGCGGTCGCTCAGAAACCGCATTTTGCAAAACAGCTTTTCAATTGCTGGGGTTGGCTATTTGCGCTACGACGACCGAGACGCGATTCCGCAGGCAGCAGACTTCTTGGTGACAGAAGAAAACGTGCATACGGCTGTCGTCTATGGCATTGTCCATGATGAAGATGAAGATCTGGAAGTTGTAATTGGCTCTCTCCGCACCAGCAAGATTACCCTTGACCCTGACGAATTCATTAAAGAAGCGTTTGGACAAGACACGCAGGGTCGCTTTTTTGGCGGTGGACGAGCGATGGCGGGTGGCTTTGAGATTCCGATGGGCTTTCTTTCGGGCTTCAACGAAAATTCTGAATACACCCGAATCAAGTGGGAAGTGTTTGATGCTCAGGTCAAGCAA
Organism: Leptolyngbya sp. FACHB-541; assembly: GCF_014695875.1. Lineage (NCBI taxonomy): Bacteria > Bacillati > Cyanobacteriota > Cyanophyceae > Leptolyngbyales > Leptolyngbyaceae > Leptolyngbya > Leptolyngbya sp. FACHB-541. The sequence goes on from NZ_JACJPC010000042.1 coordinate 106,307, forward strand.
AAACTGCTGAGGCTAGTTGACCCAGAAGAGGGCGTAATTCGCACAGCTTAATGTTTAGGTGGTTTGATGAGCGTGACTGAATCAACTGAGCCGACTGAACTTTACCTGATTCGCCACGGCATTGCGGCAGAGCGAGGCACCTATCAGGAAGATAGCGATCGCCCCCTGACTGAAGTGGGGCGACACAAAACCACAAAGGTCGCAGAACGGCTGTACGAATTAGGGGTGCGCTTCGACCTGATTTTGACCAGTCCGCTGGTACGGACAAAGCAAACCGCCAAAATTCTGCAGTCTGTGGGATTGAGCGATCGCCTGGAAGAATCAGACGATCTCGCCCCAGAAGGAGACTTCGCTCACTGGCTAACCTGGCTCAACCAATGGCAAGCAGGGGGGGCGCGATTGGCGCTGGTGGGACATCAGCCTGATTTAGGAGATTGGGCAGAAACTTTGATTTGGGGTGAGTCTAAACAGCAAGTTGTTCTCAAAAAAGCAGGAGTGATTGGCTTGCTTCTACCCGAAGCAAAAACTCCAGTGGGACAAAGTCAGCTCTTTTGGCTCACACCTCCCAAATTTTTGCTTTGATTGAGCAACTGGCACTACGGCCAATAGCCTATCAAGACATCCTCTGCACAAAATCTAGCAGGTGGTGCGCCATTTCTAGCTTGCTGCACGGAGTGATCGTCTGCTTATTGCCTGATTTGTCCAAAAAGATTGCCTGATTTTGGTTGCTACCAAAGCCGCTATCGGGTTGGTCAACTGGATTGGCAGCGATCGCATCTAACTTCTTGCGCTGCAATTTTTCTAAGGCAGGGGGGAGAATGTCGCCCGTCTGGGCCGCGAAGCCAATCAAGCGTTGATGAGGACGTTTGCGATCGCCTAAATCTGCTGCAATGTCAGGTACGGACGATAGCGGCAAAGTAGTGGGGAGCGATCGCTTCGGCAACTTTATAGAGCTATAGTCAGTTGGCTTCACATCTGCCACTGCTGCCGCTAAAATCGTCCAGTCCGCATCCGTAAAGTAATTCAGCATCGTCTGGTGCATCTCTGCGGCGCTGGTAACAGGAATCATCTGCACCCCTGATAGATCAGCTAGCACCTCAGCTTCCATCGGCGCGTGAACTAACGTCACCGCTCCACCTCGATGCAGCGCAGCTTGTGCCAGAGCAACTCCCATCTTTCCAGTTGAGGGATTGCCAATAAACCGTACAGGATCAAAATGTTCACGGGTGCCGCCCGCATTAATCAAAATTTGCTTTCCAGTCAAATCTCGTTTGCCGCCAGTGTGTAGGAGCGATCGCAACTGCGCCAAAATTTCACTGGGTTCTGCCATGCGACCGTTGCCGATGCGATCGCACGCTAAAATTCCTGCTGCCGGACCAACCGTGTGATAACGCCTATCTGTCTGCACTTGCTGCCAATTTCGCTGAACAGACTGCTGCTGCCACATCTCCGTATTCATAGCTGGAGCCAGCAGCACCGGACAGGCAGAAGCCAGGACAGTATTGGTCAACAGATTGTCTGCCAGACCATAGGTGAGCTTTGCCAGGGTGTTTGCAGTGAGGGGGGCGATCGCAAATATCTCTGCCCACTCGCCCAGTTCAATGTGTAGGGGACGGTGGTGAGTAGGATGCCAAAAGCTTTGGTCAGTATAGGCTGGGTGGCGGCTAAGGGTGGCGATCGTCAACGGTGTAATAAATTCCTGTGCCGAATTAGTCAAAATTGCTCTAACTTCAGCCCCAGCTTTTGCCAGCGTCGAGATTATTTCACAAATTTTGTATGCAGCAATGCCGCCGCCTACCCCGATTAGAATTCGCCTGCCCTTGATTCCCTGGATGGAATTGTCATTTGTCATGTGTCACTGGTCATCGATTAGTTGTAACAGCAGCCTTGAATGGTAGAGGTAAACGGTCTCAACTCAACCTACAATTCAAAGATCTGTCAGTCAATTAGAAGCCAAACTGAATGTGCTTCAAGATTAAAACAGGGCTAACCGCGACACTCAAAGAACTGCTTCATGCGGCGCGATTCAATTTTCTACAAGCTGTTTCAGCAATCCCCCACACTTTCGTTTGAGCTTTTGTCTCAGCCTCCCACCAATGCTGAAGCTTATCGATTTGACTCCGTGGCAGTCAAAGAACCGAAATTTGAAATTGATGGCGTATTTCTGCTACCGGAGGATCAGGACATAGGAGCCGTTTACTTTTGCGAAGTTCAGTTTCAGAAGGATGAACAGCTTTACGAACGCATCTTTGCTGAATCTGCGCTGTATTTCTACCGCAACCGTGCCCGATTTAACGACTGGCAAGCGGTAGTCATTTATCCCTCACGTAATGTTGAACAAAGCGACTTGCATCCCCATCGAGGGCTGTTAAACAGCGATCAGGTGCATCGGGTGTATTTGAATGAGCTAGGCAATATTCGTCAGTTGCCGCTCTGGGTAGCAGTAATGGTATTAACAACGGTAGAGGAAGCTCAAGCTCCAGAGGAAGCCCGACATCTACTGAGTCGAACCCGTGCTAAGTTATCTCAATTAAGCAGCCATGCAATAATTGAGATAGTCACAACCATCATGTCCTACCGGTTTGAGCACCTAAGTCGAGTAGAGATAGAAGCAATGCTGGACATCACGCTGAAGGAAACTAGGGTTTATCGGGAAATTAAGGAAGAAGGGCGACAAGAAGGACGGCAGGAAGAAGCTGCCAACTTAGTTAATCGACTGCTGAAGAAGCGGTTTGGAGAATTTCCTGATGAATTACGCTCAAGTGTCAGCAACTTGCCGCTACTAACCCTAGAAATGTTGAGTAAAGCATTATTAGACTTTACGAGTGTAGTTGAGTTACAGGCTTGGTTGGAGGAGCGATCGCACTAGCTGCAAGCATGTGCTGATTGATTTCTGGGTAAACAGCTTGTACTACTACAATGAAGAGACGAGTTTGTCTAAGACCTCGACTGTTTAGTCCTTTCTATACCTGATTTAGCTCATGCCTCCTCGTTGGCCCCGTGAACCCGATCGCAACGATCCTGCCTACCGTAAGCTCGATGATCGGATGAACTTTGCAATCCACGTTGCAATCTTTGCCGCCACAAATTCTGGACTTTGGTTTGTCCGTACGCTCCAATCTCAAAACTGGCCTTGGACGGTTTGGGTGACGGGTGGGTGGCTGTTGCTGTTAGTGGTCCATGCGGTGTACATTTTTGCGATCGCCGACTATTCCAACTCAACTGCCTCAGACAAACTACCCAAATCCTCCTAGAGCAAGGCGATCGCCCTTCTAGAGTGCGTTAGGTTAAAGCTATGACTGAGTAGAGTATTGTCTCTGCCCAGGCAGACGAGTTAGGTAAACTGCAATGGCTTACTCCGGCACAACAGAAGCGATCGAATCGCTAGCAGCAGAAATTGGTGAAAATATCTACATTGATGTTGCAAAATGGCACCTCTATCTCAGAGATGCCCATTTACACACACTTCTGGCAGAGCGGTTTTATCCGATGCTGACAGATAGCAAAATTGATGAAAGCAAGGTGACAGAAACGCTGAGAAATATCCCCGTAAAGTTAGGCGGCGGTAAGCGTGAACTTCCCTTATCTGATCTGCTGCCTTCCTCGGTTCAAAGCAACTTAGTCGAGATTCTGGAAGAATATCAGCGCAAGCTCTAGAAAACTTTAGTAGGTGAGCTTAGAAAGATGTAGGGGCTTGGCATCGCCAAGCCCCTACATATTTATTCTTCTTCGACGTATTCTTCCTCGTCCTCGTCCTCACTCATCGGTGCTACAGAGGTCGCTGAGACTGCAACGCCCATCTCTAGCTTTTCACGCACCTTTTGCTCAATTTCTTTGGCAAATTCAGGCTTTTCCTTAGTGTACTTGATGGCGTTGTCGCGACCCTGGCTGATGTTTTCGCCGTTATAGCTATACCAGGCTCCCCGACGTGCAATGACCCCAGTTTCTTCTGCCAAGTCGACTAGGCAACCGTAAGTAGAAATGCCTTCACCGAAAATGATATCAAACTCAGCAATGCGGAAGGGTGGAGCAACCTTGTTTTTGGCAACTTTGACTTTGGCACGAATACCAAATTCTTCTGTCCCTTTCTTCAGAGTTTGAATTCGGCGGATGTCTAGCCTGACCGAGGCGTAGAATTTGAGCGCATTCCCCCCCGTTGTGGTTTCGGGGTTGCCGTAAGAAATGCCGATTTTCTGGCGCAACTGGTTCAAAAAGATGACGCTACAGCCAGTCTTGCCGATGTTGCCCGTGATCTTGCGGAGCGCTTGGCTCATCAGCCTGGCCTGCAAGCCTACGTGAGCGTCACCCATTTCCCCTTCAATCTCAGCTCTGGGTACGAGCGCCGCAACAGAGTCTACTACGACCACATCGACAGCAGTAGAACGCACGAGCTGATCGACGATTTCTAGGGCAGCTTCACCTGTGTCGGGCTGAGATACCAGCAAGTTCTCAATGTCTACCCCTAGCGCTTTGGAATAGGTGGGGTCGAGGGCGTGTTCTGCATCGACAAAAGCGGCGATGCCTCCTGCTTTTTGAACTTCGGCGATCGCATGAAGCGCCAAAGTCGTCTTACCCGAGCTTTCTGGGCCATAGATTTCGATTACTCGTCCCTTCGGTAGCCCTCCACCCAACGCCAAATCGAGCGTCAAGGCACCACTAGGAATTGTTTCTACTTTCATACGGGTAGCGTCACCCAACCGCACAATCGTGCCCTTGCCAAAGGTGCGGTCAATCTGGTTAAGTACCAGATTTAGAGCTTTAGTTTTTTCAGAATCTTCACTGCTGGTTTTAGCCATTAGCGCCTCAAAACGGAATGTGTGGAGAGTACAGGGGGTCAACAGAATCTATAAGGAAGCAAGTCTATATTCAAGGCTTCCCTTCCACCAGGCAAGATGCAAAAGGCGGATGTAAATTGAAATTGGATATGAAGTTGGAGGTGTTGGGGTGTGAGGTGGAGCAGCAATGTAACGGCTTAGAGTTGCACTATGCAATCCAGCTTACTGTCTGATCTGCTCAAATCTGGTTACGCTGTAAACAGTTGGCTCTTGTCCATTGTAAGACATTTGAGCTTTAATTGCATACAAATGTACTAGCTAATATTCCAGAGTGAAATGCCGTGGAAAGGGCTGCATTGCTGCTAAATTGGTGCCCAACTCAAACTAATATCCAAATATTTCTAAGTTTGTAAGGAGGAGAGAAATTTCCACTAGTTACCTTTTTATTTCTAATACCTGATTTCGGGTAAAAAGTTCAGCAAAAATTTAGTATTGGGGCTGTCTTAAATTTTTCAGAACCACACGTGTTATGAGGAGTGTTCCCTCAAGATTCAGGTTTTACACATTGCAGAGTACAGTGCAGATTTCAACCTCTTATCAAGAATGACAACTAATCTTCCCAATCTGCTTGTTCCTGATACAGCACTGTCAGTGGCAGGGCTGACTGCTTACATTCAGGAATTGCTGGAACAGGATAACCAGTTGCGTCAGGTTTGGGTGACAGGGGAGGTATCGAGTGCCAGTCGCTATCGCAGCGGGTTGTTTTTTACGCTGCAAGACCCGGATGCAAAGGCAGCAATTAGCTGTGTGATATGGAATAGCCAATTAACCAAATTAGCAACTGTGCCTGTTCAGGGGGAGCAGTTCATCATTTTGGGTCGCATTCATGTGCATCCCCAACGGGGTAACTATCAACTCATTGTTTGGCAAGCGCTTCCAGCGGGTGAGGGGTTGCGGGCATTGCGCTATCGGCAACTGCGGCTGCGGTTGGAAGCGGAAGGGCTATTTGACGCTGAGCGGAAACGTCCTTTGCCGGCTCATCCGCAAACGATCGCCGTGGTCACTTCACCGCAAGCGGCTGCTTGGGGCGACATTAAACGGACTTTGAAGCGTCGCTATCCAGGACTGTGTGTGTTATTTTCTCCAGCATTGGTTCAGGGGGATCAAGCTCCAGCTTCGATTGTGAATGCGATCCAACGAGTTGAGCAGGACGGGCGAGCAGAGGTGCTGATTCTATCGCGGGGTGGCGGAGCAATTGAGGACATGGCTTGCTTTAATGATGAGCGGGTGGTGCGAGCGATCGCCACCTGTCCGATTCCTGTTGTTGCCGGGATCGGGCATCAGCGGGATGAGTCGCTGGCTGACCTGGTTGCAGATGTCTGCGCTCACACGCCGACTGCCGCCGCAGAGCAGGCTGTGCCGGAGCTAGCAGATTTGCTGAGTGAGCATCAAGAGCGGGTCAATGCACTCGCTCAGGCAATTGAGCATCGGCTCACCGCTAGCTATGACCATTTGCATCGGCTGCGAGAACGGTTGCGACGGCTCCAGCCCGATCGCCAGATCCAGCGAGAAACCCAGTCTATTGCCTGGATGCGTCAGCGCCTACTGCATGGAACTGCCCAGCAGCTTCAGCAGGCAAACCAGCATTGCCAGCTTTTACGCCAAAAGCTAATTACCCTAGATCCTAAGGCAGTTCTGCGGCGCGGTTATGCTGTTGTGCGAGAGACAAATGGGAGCGTCGTGCGATCCTCCGCTGAACTCACTTCTGGACAAGACCTGACGGTACAGCTTGCTCAGGGACAGATCAAAGTTAAAGTTTCAGAAATTTCTAGTTCAACCCATGACCCACAGCATCAGGACTCTCTATGAGCGATTTAACTTCCCCTGGAACTGCCTATTCCAAATCCAACTTGAATTCTAAAGCGATCGCCTCCGATTCCCAGACTCCTCAAAACTGGAGTTACGAGCAAACAGTTGCCCAAATTGAGGCAATCATCACTCGGATTGAGTTAGGTGACCTGGAGTTGGCCGACGTATTTGAGCAGTTTGCCACCGCCGTTGAGCATCTGCGCGAGTGCGAAATTTTTCTCTCTCGCCAGCAGCGGCAGATGGATGTGTTGGTTGAAACGCTGATGGATGAGCCAGAAGGGTTCTAGGCAATACTGCCTCGCTTCCTGGCTTCTTTATAGGAAGTGCCGATGCCGCGCAACCCGGCACGGATCATTTGCTGTTCGAGTAGAGCAAAGAAGCGGGCGCGATCGCCTCCCCTAACCACAGCTTGATTATGTGCTTCAGCTAGCGCTACAGGATAACCGTACCCTTTTTGTACTTGAGTCAGTGTCAGGCTTAGGGCAATGTTGAGCAATTCTGCATCTTCTGCAACCCAGGCAGGAACTTCTATCCGAGCAACTTCTGAGCCGACGTGGGCGTAGCAGAAGTAGATAGCGTGATCTCCGTAGAGATCCAGGATTTTAGCAGAGCTGCGCCAGAGAGGACTGCGCTGACCGGGGCTGAGTAACAGTAACCACAGAGCAGTGTCGCGCAACGGCGCAAACACTTGGCAGGGAGCCTGTTCTGTTTGTCCGGGGCAGCGGGTGGCGCAGTCGGGTGTGTCGTAGGGGCAGGTGTGCAGCCGCAAAAAGTTGAGTGCTTCACCGCTGCGAGAGGCGCTGAGATAGCCAACTAATGGAATTCTCGCTGCTTTGAGCTGATTCCAGGCGTGGAGAATTGGAGGAAGAATGCGATCGCGGGCATCCGCAGGCAGCGGCTCTAGAAACCAGTGAATCAGCGAACCGTCTACCATTGCCAGAGTCGGTGGGGGTTCATTTGACAGCATTGACAGTTGCAGGTGTGGTGAAGCAACTTTGCTGACTAATTCCCGACTTTGAATTTCTGTTCCCGTAGCCAATTCTGCCAGCACTGTGGCTTCTGAGACAGTTCGCCGATAGCCCATCCATTCTTCAGTACGAATTCCCCACTGGCGGGAAATGTACAGGTCTTCAGGACGGTAAAACACTTCCGGCAGACTGTCTAGCAGCGGATGGCGATTTTGAGCGTAGTGCAGCACAACCCGACCAACGTTGATCAGATAGCAGTAGGCAATTTCATGATGGCTGGGGGCAATCTGCGACCCATCAGTCGCTAGAACTGTGTGGATATTAGGTGCAGCGGTCAGATCAATTCGAGTGTCGAGGGGTTCAATCGGTTCCGCAGCCGCAAACCCAAGGCGATCGCCCCAGGTTTCTTGTAGTGTCACTAGTTCTGCCTGGTGACTTCGCGCCTGCTCTAGCAACTGCTGCGCCAACTCTAACCGCTGTCGTGTTGCAGCCGCCTCATGGGAGAGATGCTGGCTAATATCCTGCATCTGTCGCGCCAGTTTGATCAGGTCAAGCATGAAGGGATCGGTTGAAGAGCAGTAAGTATCATTTGGGGATCATTTGGGGATCACTGGAAATGCTGGAGAATGGCGATCGCCCTGCCTGGGTAGAATCGTAGCCCAACTTGAATTAAATTAGTACAAATGTCTCTAATTAATTTGCTTTAATTAATTTGATGGTTTCACCCAAATTCGATGTACAGATTTGCAGCAGCTTTTGAATCTGAACCGATTGTGTTTGGCGCAGCGAAACCCGGAGCTGCTGAACAGCAAGTTTTGCAATGGGTTCAGTTTATGCAGCAGCAAGGGATTCAACGAGTTTGCTGTTTACTTCCACAAAAGCAACTAACTCCGTATCCAGACTTGTTAAACATCTACCGACAAGCATTTGGGGAAGGTAAAGTACTGTGGGCACCTGTGAAGGATTTTCATTGGGTTGAACCAGAAATGCTCACCCGGAAAATTCTGCCGTTTTTAGCTGAAGCTGACCAGCAGCGTGAAAAGGTGAGCGTTCACTGCTCTGGTGGTGTGGGACGCACGGGGCACATTCTCGCTGCTTGGCTGGTGTTTGGACGAGGATTATCAAATAAGGATGCGATCGCCGCTGTCAAAAGAACCGGGCGCAATCCCTATGAAGCGGCGATCGCTCGAACGCTGATGGGCAGAAATCCCTGGAAAGGAATCTCTCAGTTGAACGCTCTTTTGGATTCTTGCCGTTAACCCAACACTTAAAAAAGCGGAAGAAGGGTTGAACCTTACTCCCGCTTGAAGTTTGAATCGCAATGCTCTGTGATCTCTAGTCGAGGAAGCCCATGAGTCCTTCGGGCTGGTCGATCTCGTTAGAGGCGACCGGGCGATTGCCGGGGAGGTGGCTACCTCTCATCAGATCGGCGCTGCTGGCGACAATGGGGCGATGTCCAGGCAGCGTATCGACATCCAGTACTTCAAAGTCATTGGCGAAAACGGGGCGATGACCCGGAAGGCTGTCAACGTCCACAACCCGCAGGTGGCTAGCAGAAATTGGGCGGTTGCCTAGCAGATAGCCTGAAATCTCCAGCTTGCTAGCAGCGATCGGGCGATAGCCTGACATGCTAAGGGCATTTTCAACTTCGATGTCACTAGGACCAATGGGGCGGTTAGCCAACTCACCCGATGGACGAAACTGGATCTGACTTGAAGATTTGTTTGATTCAGACTGTCCAGATTTAGTGCCATGGTCAGCCCCCTGTGAATCATTGTTAGATTCAACCGCCGTGGTTTGAGATTCGTTTTCGCTGCTCATCGCTCCCTCCTTTAGTTCCCCACCGTGTCCATTTTTTGTATCGGTTTCAGTAATACTCATCAATCAAATCCTTGGGTGCCTTATTTCAACGGGCGATCGCCCGTTGCATAGCTGCTCGATTAGACTTTTTGGAACGTATTTCTACCGATTTAAACCTTTTAACGCTTTTATTGGCGGCAAAGCTGCACTGCGATCGCAAAGATCCCACTGACTTGGCCTGAAGTTATTCTATGAAAGTTTTCGTAATAATTTAATAATTCAATCTAATTTGTTGATTTGAAGTTATTTACTGACAAATAACTTAATCCAATCACACAAGACTTACCATTCCCTGAGAGCGTTTGCTACTCCACCCTGTAGCGCTTCTGGCAGATTTGTGTCTTTCGCCATCATCTTTAGCTGCTCATGAGCAGCGTCCGGGGCAAGTTGCTTGAGGGCGGCGATCGCGTGTAGCTGTACTCCTGGATCTGACTCTGACAGCAGCCTGATCAATGGGTCTAGAGCCTTAATTTCGCCTAAATGTCCTAAGCTAAGGGCGATCGCTTGTTTTCCTGGTGACTGCGGCGAGGACTCAGAATCAAGCAAAGTGATCAAAATTTCCGCTGCTTGAGGCTTTAGCGCTGGATCTTCCACTTTTCCGAGAGCGGCAATCATTTCACGATAGACCTCTGCCGAAACGCAAGGCAGAATGGACTGAATTTTTTTGAGAACGGTTGCGGTCATGCCCCAGCTTAGCGATCGCACAATTTCGATCTGCAAAGCTGAAGGGGTATGAGGGGAGTGCAGCACGTCAGCGAGAGCTTGGGCTGCGGCAGGATTACTCAATCGTCCTAGGGCGATCGCCGCTTGCTGACAGACCTGCAAATTCAAATCCGCTAAATGAGGAATCAGCAGATTGACCAGGTCGATCTCGGCTTGCAGGTTGGCTCTCAAACCCACAGCAATTACTGCCTCTCGCCGAACTGCCGCTGCCGGATCTTGAAGCGCATTGACCAACACCGGAAAGACACGCGAGTCGTGAAAGCTGCTCAACGCCTCAATTGCTGCTGCACGAATTTCGGGCTGCGCGTCATTTGTAATGCTGAGCAAAGGGGCGATCGTTTGGGAATGGCGAATGCGGGAGAGCGATCGCACTGCCAAAAGCCGAAACTGCTCCATCGACAGCAGTTCTGTTAGCGGAGCAATCGCCTGATTGCCCAAATTTGCTAGAGCTTCTGCAGCAACCGCACTGAGTTCTCCTTCAGCGGTTTTTAGCAAACTGATTAAAACCTGAACTACGACAGGATGGTCAAACTCGCCTAGGGTTCGCACAGTAAACCAGAGCAATTCCCAGTCAGTGTCCTCGTGCTCAAGAATCACAATCAGGGGAGCGATCGCCTTTGTGCCAAAGCGAGGCAAGAGTTTCGCAACATCCCATCGCGTCTGAAAATCCCCTTCTATAAATAGGTCTAACGCCAGATCAAGCCATAGCTCTGGATTGATGCCGTCTTCTGGAGTTGCCCAGCCATACTGGTTTGCCAGAGCAGACAAAGGCGGAGAACAGTTGCTCCAAGAGTGACTAAACTGCGTGTCGTTTTCAGCTGTATCTAGCAAACTTAGTATTCCTTAAAATCTACAAGACCATCCTGTCAATCGAGCATCAGGCTAATGTAGTCACTACATATTGAAATAGGTTTTGTAACTGAGTATACGGTTCTACCGTGCCAATCTAAATACCCTGTCACTCAAAGAATTAGAAGTCTAGTATTCACACTCGATTTTTTGCTTTTAGTTAACTTTCGCACATTGTGGTTTGAATTGCTTCCCGCATTAAAGTAGGAACCCTTTTGAGAAAATTTGGTTGCTTTTAATACTAATTTGTTCTTCAAGGGTTCTAGTTGTCACTTACGTAACACCCCTATTTAAGAATATCTTGGCTTGCTGTGGTGTGTGACCTTACTAAAGGTTGATTCAGACCTTGAACACTTTTCCTACAATGCAGCCAAATTGATATTGAAAGAAGCAAACGCACATCTGACTGATCTCTGCATTTTGTGTAGCTTTGGTAAAGCAAACTACAGAATTAAGCAAAAAAACAGCGAAAATTTTGCTCTCTATCCCTTGGAATCAGATCAATGTTAGTTAAACAGGTCGGGAAAAGCTTGATTTGAGAGGGTTTTCAGCCGTTGATGTAAGACATGCATGAGCATTATGCAAAAACTTCATCTTAGAAAATATTTTGTAACTAAAGATACGAAAACTCTGCTTGAATCCGAATAAATTATTGAGAAATCGGGCATAGACGGGCGCAATAAAGTTTGAGTTTAGGAGCTTAAAGTGTTAGCTAAGCTGCATTTGAATTGTACATTCTTTAATAAAGTTGAATGAGCTTGGCGATCGCTACTTTTACCTTCTGTGTGCTGTTAAAAATTTTCTTTTTCAAATCTAGTCGTCAACTTGACTTTTCAGATTCTCCTGAAGGCTTATTGAGAATTCTCACGGTGAATTCATTTTAGGTTTGTTCTTATACAGGTCATTTCAAAGTACTCAACTTCTCACAACTAGGTTTCTTCAGATTTAACTAGAACCATTTGATAGTTCCTCATTACTCATGCAGGACTACATTTCAGGCACAAGCATCAAGAGGACAGTTCCGTGACTCAAGCAGCAACAAACCCTACTGCAACACTGAATAAATTTGAAAAATTTAAAGCTGAGAAAGATGGCTTGGCGGTTAAGCAGGAAATTGATCGCTTTGCCCAAATTGGTTGGGAGGCAATGGATGAAACGGACCGGGATCATCGGCTGAAATGGCTGGGAGTTTTCTTTCGCCCGGTCACTCCAGGTAAGTTTATGCTGCGGATGCGAATTCCTAGTGGAATTCTCACCAGTGGGCAAATGCGAACGCTAGCGGAAGTCGTGCAGCGCTATGGCGAGGACGGCAACGCCGACATCACGACTCGCCAAAACCTTCAGCTTCGTGGCATTCGGCTTGAGGACATTCCCGATATTTTTCAACGATTTGAGCAGGTAGGCTTAACCAGTGTTCAGTCGGGCATGGACAACGTTCGCAATATCACGGGTTCCCCCGTTGCCGGAATTGATGCCGACGAACTGATTGACACCCGCGACCTGGTGCAGCAGGTGCAGGACATGATCACGAACAGTGGCGAGGGAAATCCAGCATTTACCAACTTGCCGCGCAAGTTTAACATTGCGATCGCCGGATGCCGCGACAACTCCGTCCACGCTGAAATTAATGACATTGCCTTTGTTCCAGCCTTTAAGGACGGCGCGTTAGGTTTCAACGTTTTGGTCGGTGGCTTCTTTTCTGCGAAGCGTTGCGAAGCGGCGATCCCGATGGATGTTTGGGTTGATCCCAGCCAAGTGGTGGCGCTGTGCGAGGCGATTTTGATCGTCTACCGCGATCACGGGCTGCGGGCAAATCGGCAAAAAGCACGACTAATGTGGCTGATTGACGAGTGGGGTGTTGAAAAATTCCGCACGGCAGTCGAGCAGCAATTAGGTACCTCCCTACAAACGGCGGCAGAAAAAGACGAGATTGCTTGGGACAAGCGGGATCACATCGGGGTTTATGCTCAAAAGCAATCTGGCTTGAACTATATCGGTCTACACGTGCCCGTCGGTCGGCTATTTGCCCAGGACATGGTTGAACTGGCACGAATCGCTGAGGTCTACGGCAGCGGCGAATTGCGGCTGACCGTTGAGCAAAACGTGATCATTCCTAACGTGTCGGACTCACGGTTGGAATTGCTGCTGAAGGAGCCACTGCTGGAACGGTTTTCGGTCAGTCCGGCAATGTTGGAGCGATCGCTCGTTTCCTGCACAGGCAGCCAGTTCTGCAACTTTGCCCTGATTGAAACCAAAAATCGTGCTCTGGGGCTAATTCGGGAACTGGAAGCAGAGGTCTCTTGCTCACAGCCCGTGCGAGTTCACTGGACGGGTTGCCCCAATTCCTGCGGACAGCCGCAGGTTGCCGATATCGGTCTGATGGGCACTAAAGCTCGCAAGGATGGCAAAACGGTGGAAGCCGTTGACATCTACATGGGCGGCAAGGTGGGCAAAGATGCTCACTTGGGCACCTGTGTGATGAAATCTGTGCCCTGTGATGACCTCAAACCCGTGCTGCGGAATTTACTGGTTGAACACTTCGGCGCACAACTGAAGGAGGAAGCCGTGACTTCAACTTAGATTTGGTTGCGTGATTTTTCCTGGCACGGGCACCTTCCCATCGCGAGCCTCCTCAAAGCTGCACTCCTCTTGGAATAGAGGACTGTCTGTGCAGCCCAATTGCTCCACAAACCCTAAATCTTTTAACCCTCAACGACTACTTACCGAAAGGACTTGGTGAACGTAAATGGCAAGATTTTCTAGACGGCAATTCATCATCACTGCAGGCGCAACCGCAGCAGGTAGTCTCTGGCTGCATGGCTGTAGCAGCAACAGCGAAACAGCCAGTTCCGATCCCGTTCCTGCTGCTGAAATTGCCCCAGAAGATGCTCCAGAGGTTACAGCCGCAAGGCTAGGCTTCATTGCCTTGACCGACTCCGCGCCGCTAATCATTGCTCAGGAAAAAGGTTTCTTTGCCAAGTACGGCATGACCGAGGTAGAGGTCATCAAGCAAGCCTCCTGGGGAACCACCCGCGACAACCTGGTTCTGGGTTCTGGAGGAGACGGCATTGATGGCGCTCACATTCTCACCCCCATGCCTTACCTGATCTCTGAAGGCACGGTTACGGATGGTAGAAAGGTTCCCATGTACATCCTGGCGCGGCTGAATGTGGATGGTCAGGCTATTTCGGTTGCGAATAAGTACAAAGAGCTAAATGTTCAGCTAGACAGTTCTTTACTCAGACCCAGCATCGATGAGGCAAAGGCGGCTGGCAATCCACTGAAATTTGCCGTTACTTTCCCTGGTGGTACCCATGACCTGTGGATGCGTTACTGGTTAGCCGCAGGCGGAATCGACCCAGACAATGACGCTTCAACGATTGTGGTTCCCCCGCCGCAGATGGTCGCCAACATGAAAACTGGAACGATGGATGCTTTCTGCGTGGGTGAACCCTGGAACGCGCAGTTGATCAACCAAAACATTGGTTACTCCGCTCTCACAACAGGACAGCTTTGGAATAATCACCCTGAAAAAGCATTCGCAATGCGGGCAGATTGGGTAGACCAAAACCCGAAAGCAACGCAGGCACTGCTGAAAGGAGTGCTGGAGGCGCAGATCTGGTGTGATCAGGCAGAAAACAAAGAGGAAATGGTAGACATTATTTCCAAGCGAGCCTGGTTTAATGTCCCTGCCAAGGACATCATAGAGCGGACTAAGGGCAACTACGACTTCGGCGATGGTCGCGTTGAAAGTGAGAGCGATCACATGATGAAGTACTGGAATGAGGATGCGTCCTATCCCTTTAAGAGTCATGATCTCTGGTTCTTGACCGAAGATGTGCGCTGGGGCTATTTGCCATCTGACACCGACCTTCAGGCACTCGTCGATGCCGTCAACCGGGAAGACTTATGGCGGGAAGCGGCAAAGGCGATTGGTCAGGAGGCAGCAATTCCAGCTAGCACCTCTCGCGGCGTTGAAACCTTCTTTGACGGCAAGCAGTTTGACCCCGAAAATCCAACGGCTTACCTGGACAGCCTGGAAATCAAGAAAATTTAATTCCTCACTTGGTAGAGACGCGATTAGCAGAGACGCAATGAATCACGTCTCTACAAGCCAGGAAGGTTAAGGAATGGAAATTCAATAAACTGCACTGCTTCGAGGATGAGCATTTTGCTTATCCAGATAGGGGAGAAACCTACCCCATAGATAATTGAGTTCATAATCCCAAGTTATTACCCCGCCACCAGGAGATCATTGAGATGACCGCAAGACTGGACGCAAGACCGAAACGTTTTAGCAGCGAAAACTTAGTTTCGATGCTGGGGAAACAGGCTAAAGTGCTGTATCCACCGGTGATCGCCCTGCTCATTTTCCTGGTCATCTGGCAAGCTCTCACCTCCCTGCCATCAGCAACCTTGCCTAGTCCAATCCAGACCGTTGAGGAAACCTGGGAACTAATCATCAATCCCTTCTTTGATAACGGTGGCAATGACAAAGGACTGTTTTGGCAAGTCTTAACCAGTTTGCAACGAGTCGCCCTGGGTTACACTCTAGCTGCCATCGCTGGAATTGGGTTGGGCATTTTGATTGGCACCAGCACCTTCATGTTTCGGGCTCTCGACCCTATCTTTCAGGTTCTGCGAACCGTGCCGCCGCTAGCCTGGTTGCCGATTTCCCTGGCTGCTTTTCAACAAGCAAATCCGTCTGCCATCTTCGTGATTTTCATTACGGCAATTTGGCCAATCATCATCAACACGGCTGAAGGGGTGCGCCAAATTCCCCAAGACTACAACAACGTGGCTAAAGTGCTGCGCCTGTCTCGCACCGAGTACTTCTTCAAAATTCTCATGCCTGCTACTGTGCCCTACATCTTCACAGGACTGAAGATCGGCATTGGGCTCTCCTGGTTGGCGATCGTTGCAGCCGAGATGCTGATTGGTGGCGTTGGCATTGGCTTTTTCATCTGGGATGCCTGGAATAGCTCTCGCATCAGCGACATTATCATTGCCATCATCTATGTCGGCTTAGTCGGCTTACTGCTCGACTGGCTGGTCAGCCAGATCGCTAAGTTTGTCGTTCCCGAAGAACAAAAGCAAGGCTAACTCCAATTTCCAATTCCCCATCCCTAATCCCCAACCCCCTCCACAACCATGTCAGTCTTCGTCGAAGTTGATCACGTCGATCGCATTTTCTCAATGCCCAACGGCAACAGCTATGTTGCGCTCAGAAACATTGAACTTAAGATTCGCAAGGGTGAATTCGTTACTCTGATTGGGCACTCTGGCTGCGGCAAATCTACGCTGCTCAACATTGTGGCAGGGCTAGATCAGCCGACTCACGGCGGCGTAATTTTGGAAGGGCGGCAGGTTAAGGAACCTGGACCTGATCGCATGGTGGTCTTCCAAAACTATTCGCTGCTGCCCTGGCTGTCGGTGCGGGAGAATATCTCTCTAGCAGTCAACCGAGTGATGAACAAATTGCCTCAAGGTGAGCGGCGCAGCATTGTTGAACATCACATCGATATGGTGGGGTTGCGCCATGCTGCTGATAAGCGACCAGGGCAACTGTCTGGTGGCATGAAACAGAGGGTGGCGATCGCCCGTGCCCTGGCTATTCGTCCGAAACTGCTGCTGTTAGATGAACCTTTTGGCGCACTTGATGCGTTAACTAGAGGTGGCTTACAGGAACAGCTGATGAAAATCTGCGAAGAAAGCCACGTCACCTGCATCATGGTGACGCACGATGTAGACGAAGCGTTGCTGCTATCTGACCGCATCGTGATGCTGACCAATGGCCCTGAAGCTCACATCGGACAAATTGTTGACGTGCCATTCCCGCGTCCCCGTAGCCGTATGGATGTGGTCAACCATCCCAACTATTACAGTCTGCGGAGTGAGATTGTTTACTTCCTCAACCAGCAGAAACGGGCAAAGAAACTGAAGGTGCAACATGCCACGGCGATCGCTCGCAACGGTTTAGAGAAAGTCAACCTGGAGCTTGGCTTCATTCCACTGACCGACTGCGCGCCCATGATTGTTGCCAAAGAGAAAGGCTTCTTTCAAAAGCATGGCTTAGAGGAAGTCACCCTCAGCCGTGAGCCAAGCTGGAAGGCGATCGCAGAAGGCGTAGCGACAAAGCGGCTTGATGCAGCGGCAATGGTTGCTGGAATGCCCCTGGGTATGACTCTCGGCATGAACGGCAAACCCCCTACCCCGGTGATCACAGCCCTGACCCTATCGCGCAACGGCAACGCAATTACGTTGAGCAAAAGATTATTCGAACAGGGCGTGCGAACGCTGGCAGATTTTAAGGCGGCGATCGCCCGAACGCCTGACAAAGTTCCTACCCTTGGCGTTGTGCATCCCTCTTCCATGCACAACCTGATGTTGCGCTACTGGTTGGCGGCAGGCGGCATTGACCCCGACCGTGATGTCAGTCTGACCGTAATTCCGCCAGCCCAAATGGTGTCTAACCTGAAGGCAGGCAACATCGACGGCTACTGCGCTGGAGAACCTTGGAATTCTCGTGCGGTCCATGAAGGGTTAGGCTTTGTCATTGCTACCGATCTGGATATCTGGCAAGGTCACTGCGAAAAAGTTTTGGGTGTACGTGAAGACTGGGCAAACCAGTACCCACAAACCCACCTGGCACTGGTCAAAGCATTATTAGAAGCTTGCGAATATTGCGACGATCGCCGCAATCGCCAGGAAATTTTAGATCTACTTTGCCAGCCCGAATACGTTGGTTCAGAAGCCGTCTACACCCGTCCTGGCTTCATCGATTCCTATAATCGCGGCGATGGCACTGCTCCCCAGATGGACTTGCACTATAACCAGTTTTACGTCAACAAAACCAACTGCCCCGACCACGTTGAAGGGCTGTGGATCCTGACTCAAATGGCACGTTGGGGCATTACCTCCTTCCCCCGCAACTGGATTGAAATTCTGGAGCGAGTTCGCCGAATTGACGTATTTGGTCAAGCTGCTAGAGAACTGGGACTGCAAGATATGGGGCGCGATCGCCATCCCATTTACCTATTCGACGGCACTGTCTTCAACCCCGATGATCCCATTCAATACCTCAAAGACCTGCCAATCAAACGTGAGACTCGCATTGAGGAAATTAGCCTGGATGAACTGGTGGGGGCTAGGAGCTAAAGGCTGGGTTAGAGCCGTAGATTGAGTTAAGCCCGCGAAACCAACAACCACAAAGGTTTGCGTTTGTTAGGTTCCATACTTCAACCCAGTCTGCGACTTGATAAATTCATATTTCGACCTCGGAACCTAATGCTTTAATCTTCAGACCCCAAATTTCAAGCTCAGAACTCAAAGCTCCGACCTCAGAATCCAAAACTCCGACCTTACAGCTCAAAAGTTTGACTCCCAGACTTCAAGCTTCAAGCTCAAAACTCAAAGCTCCGACGTTAGAACTCGAAGCTTCAAGCTGAGAACCTGAAGTCCCAAGCTCAGAACTCGAAACTTCGACCTCAGAACTCGAAACTCCACCCTCAAACTCCAAAACTTCAAATCTTCAATTTCGTCTTTCGTCCTCTATTCTTCGTCCTCCATCCCCCAACCCCATGCAAACCCTTAAACCTACCGACTTCAACGTCAACCCGCCTTTGAACCGCGATCCCTACCTGGTGATCGACAACGTTTCTAAAGCCTATCCCTCACCGGATGGAGCATACGTAGTGCTGGATGGCATTAACCTGACCGTCTATGAGGGTGAATTTATTTGCCTGATTGGACATTCCGGCTGCGGCAAATCCACTTTGTTGGATATGGTATCTGGTTTCCGCAAACCCACCGAAGGCGAAGTCCGCCTCCAGACCAAGCGCATCACCGAACCCGGACCCGATCGCATGGTGGTGTTTCAAAATTACTCACTGCTGCCCTGGATGACTGCCTTCGAGAACATTTACTTAGGCGTGAAATCTGTCTTTCCAGATAAACCAGAGGCAGAAAAGCGGGCGATCGTGCGCGATCATCTGGCACTGGTCGGACTCTCCGACGCAGCCGACAAAAAGCCAAAAGAACTCTCTGGCGGCATGAAGCAGCGCGTTTGTATTGCTCGTGCCCTTGCGTTGCGTCCACAAGTGCTAATTCTAGATGAACCCTTTGGGGCGCTCGACCCCATCACCCGCGAAGAGTTACAGGAAGAGTTGCTGAAGATTTGGACAGATCATCGTGTCACCGTGCTGATGATTACCCACGACATTGACGAAGCGCTGTTTTTGGGCGACCGCCTGGTGATGATGACCAATGGCCCCGCTGCCCAAATTGGTGAAATTCTCGACATTCCCTTCCCCCGCCCTCGCAACCGTACCCGCTTGATGGAAGACCCCCACTACTACGACCTGCGAAACCACGCACTCGACTTCCTCTACCGTCGATTTGCTCATGATGACGCTTAGGAAAGAATGAGGGATGAGGGATAAAGCAAGGCTTCTGGCTTTTTGGTTCTTACACCCTAGCCCCCAGCCCCTAGCTCCTAGCCTCTCTTGCAAAAGCTACCTTTTAACACCGTGACAGACAGCATCAAAACACTGTGTCCTTACTGTGGCGTAGGGTGTGGGCTCGAAGTCTCACCCCCAGCTCAGCCAGGAAAGCCAGTTAATCGAGATAGTCAGGGAACTCCCATCTGGAAAGTGAAGGGCGATCGCACTCATCCTTCCAGTCAGGGAATGGTCTGTGTGAAAGGCGCAACGATTGCTGAGTCCATCCACAAAGATCGTTTGCTCTACCCGATGCTGCGCGACTCGCTAGACGAACCCTTTCGGCGAGTCAGTTGGGATGAGGCACTCAACACCTTAGTCGAACGCATCCAGACAGTACGCCACACGCATGGAGCAGATGCGCTGTGCATGTATGGCTCTGGTCAATTTGTCACAGAGGATTACTACACCGCTCAAAAGTTATTTAAGGGTTGCTTAGGTACCAACAACTTTGATGCCAACTCACGGCTGTGCATGTCTTCCGCTGTGAGTGGCTACATTCAAAGTCTCGGCTCTGACGGGCCGCCCTGTTGCTATGAAGATTTAGAACTCACCGACTGTGCCTTTCTGATTGGCACCAATGCCGCCGAGTGCCACCCGATCGCCTTTAACCGCCTGCGCAAACATCACAAGCAAAACAACCACGTCAAAATGATTGTGGTTGATCCGCGCTGCACCCCAACGGCGGAAGCGGCCGATTTACATCTGGCAATTCGACCTGGCACTGACATTGACCTGCTGAACGGCATTGCCCATTTACTGCTGCGATGGGGTGATTACGATTCTCTGTTTATTGAGGACTGCACCAAAGATTTCTCAGCTTTTGCTCAAGTGATCCAGCACTACCCACCAGAGGTCGTCGCTCAGCGCTGCGGCATTGAGGTGAAAGCATTGGAAACAGCCGCCCGCTATTGGGGAGATGCTAAGCGGGTTTTGTCGATGTGGTCAATGGGCATGAATCAGTCTAGCGAAGGCACTGCCAAAGTGCGCACACTGATCAACCTGCACCTGATGACCGGACAAATTGGCACGCCTGGTGCGGGGCCGTTCTCCTTAACCGGACAACCCAACGCGATGGGTGGACGCGAAGTGGGTGGACTTTCGCATCTGTTACCGGGTTATCGTTCCGTCAAAAATCCGCAGCATCGAGCCGAGGTTGAGCAGTTCTGGGGATTGTCCCCCGGACAAATTGCTGACCAACCCGGACGCACCGTCTGGGATATGATCACGGGCTTGGAAAGCGGTGAGGTTCATTTCCTGTGGATTGCTGCAACTAACCCGGTGGTCAGTTTGCCCGATTTAGAGCGGGTAAAAGCAGCTTTGCGGCGATCGCCCTTCACCGTCTACCAGGAGGCTTACTCCCCGACTGAGACAACTGCCTACGCCCACTTGCTGCTGCCTGCCACTCAGTGGAGCGAAAAATCGGGCACCATGACCAACTCTGAACGTCGGGTCACTCTCTGCCCTGCTTTTCAACGCCCTCGGGGTGAAGCCAGAGAAGACTGGGCTGTTTTTGCCGAAGTGGGTCGCCGTCTCGGATTCACGGCTCAATTCCCTTTCACCAGTTCTGCCGAAGTTCATGCAGAATTTGTCCAACTGACGCGCGATCGCCCCTGCGACATGACTGGCATTAGCCACGAACGATTGAGACAAGAAGGACCGCTCCAGTGGCCCTGCCCAGACGTAGAGCGGAATACTGCCAACTCCCCAACCCCTAGCTCCCAGCCCTCAGCCTCTAGCCCCTCCAAACGCCTTTACACCGACCTGCGCTTTCCAACTGCCGACGGTCGCGCTCGGTTTGGGGCATACCACTCTAAAGGATTGGCAGAGCCGCCGGATGCTCAATATCCTTATGTGCTAACAACGGGCCGACTCTATGGGCACTGGCATACGCTGACCCGCACCGGACGCACTGACAAAACTCAGCAAATGCATCCCAACCCGTTTTTAGAAATTCATCCGCGTGATGCCAAAGCGTTGGGCGTGAAAGAAGGGGATTGGTTAGAGGTGCGATCGCGCCGAGGTACAGCTCGCTTTCCTGCCAAAGTCACGCAAGCGATCGCCCCTAATACCGTCTTCGTGCCCATGCACTGGGGTGAACTGTGGGCAGAGCAGGCTGAAGCAAATGCCTTGACTCATCCTGAGTCGTGTCCTGACTCCTTGCAGCCCGAACTGAAAGCCTGTGCTGTTCAACTGGTACCGATAACCGCAGATTTTGGAGCGCTACGAGCGGTTCCAACGGCGATCGCTCAATAGTCTGCGTTAAGTCACTCCTGCGGCAGTGACTACTCTTTTTCGCCAAATGCCGCCCAAAGGCTTGTTTCACCTGCGATTGCTGAAGTTTGCGCTGCTGTATCAGCCGATAAGGAGCTATAAACAATCGGCATAACCCCAACCACAAAAGATCCTAAAGCAATTAACAGCACTAAGAGAATGGAATTATGGTGCTGCTCAGGTTTACTCCAGTGAATTCGATCCTGTGTATTCATTTGAAACTCTCCAGATGACTGAAGTGGCTAAATACTTCCATCTACTAGATTACCTAAGATTCTGTAGCTTTAGATACAGAAATATCTTGATTTCTGGACATTCCACCTTTCTGTTCTAGAGTTTTAGCCGTTAACTTTCGCTTTTATTTAAGGAGGGGAAATCTACTGTGGCTGGATTATGGTCTTTTAGCGGACGACACCGCATCTTACACTTAACCTGGTTTGCCTTTTTTCTAACGTTTGTAGTTTGGTTTAACTTTGCTCCTTTGGCTACTGCAGTGCAGGCGGATTTAGGGCTAACTGAAGCACAGCTTAGAACACTGGCTATTTGTAACGTGGCGCTCACCGTTCCAGCCCGAATCATCATTGGAATGCTGTTAGACCGCTATGGTCCACGGCTAACTTATTCCTGTTTGCTAATCTATACAGCGATTCCCTGCTTTGCCTTTGCGCTAGCTCAAGACTTTGGGCAATTGGTGATCAGTCGTTTAGCTCTAAGCATTGTTGGCTGCGGATTTGTGATTGGCATTCGCATGGTCGCCGAGTGGTTTTCAGCTAAAGAGATTGGTTTAGCAGAAGGCATCTACGGCGGCTGGGGAAATTTTGGTTCGGCTGGAGCTGCCTTCACCGTTCCGACGATCGCGATGGCTGGGTCTTTTTTGGCTGCGGGGCAAGCCAACTGGCGATTGGCAATTGCCCTCACAGGCATTGTTTCTGCTATCTATGGCGTGATTTACTACCTCAACGTTTCCGACACGCCACCCGGCAAAGTATATGAACGTCCAGCCAGCAGTGCCGGGATGGAAGTCACTTCCCAAAAGTCTTTCTGGGCGTTGCTCGCGATGAACATTCCCTTGGTTGGAATCCTGGGAGTAATTGCCTGGCGTTTAACCAAAGTTGGTTTTCTCAGCCAAACTGGACTTTACGTCACTTGGCTGCTTTTGATGGCGCTGTATTTGTTTCAGGCTTACAACATCTGGCGGGCAAATAAGCCGCTGATGACTGGGCAAAAGCGTTACCCAGCCGAAGAACGCTACAAGTTTTCTCAGGTGTCTGTGTTGGAGATTGGCTATCTTGCCTGTTTTGGCTCAGAGCTAGCAATTGTATCAATGCTGCCTGCATTCTTTGAGCGGACGTTTAGCCTGAGTGCGGCTTTAGCGGGTGGAATCGCGGCTAGCTACTCCTTTATGAATCTGATTGCTCGTCCGGGTGGCGGTTTGATTTCTGACAAGATTGGCAGTCGCAAATGGACAATGACCGTTGTGACGGCACTTATGGGTTTAGGTTACTTGCTCATGAGTGGCGCAAACGGAGATTGGAGTTTGATGTTTGCGATCGGGGTAGCAATGGCGGCCGGATTCTTTGTCATGGCTTCTGAGGGGGCAACGTTTGCGATTGTTCCGCTGATCAAGCGTCGAGTAACGGGGCAAGTCGCGGGTAATGTAGGCGCTTACGGCAATGTAGGGGCGGTTGCTTTTCTGACAGTCTACAGCTTGCTACCAGCAGGGGAAGTAGGCGATCGCATCTTCTTTCAAATGTTAGGAGTTGTAGCTTTGATTTCAGCTAGCCTCTGTGCCTTTTGCCTCCGAGAACCTGTCGGTTCCCATGAGGATGAGCCGGAGGGGCTTGCACACAGCGGGGTAGCGGCACAAGTTTACGGTCAGGGGCAAATTGATCCTTAACCCCTTCCCGTTCACCGAAATTTCTAAAGTTGTCTGGATAGTTTACGTCTGCAGCTACCATCCGCTATGCTTGGGCGTGGATTGCCGAGCCATTGGGGAGCAGACGAGATGAGGCGGTTGCGAAGGCTGTTCAAGCAGGCTAAGGACGCAGGCAGTAATGAAAACTTCTTAACTTCTTTGCATCGACTAGAGGGGCTTGTTGCCAAAGTTTTATCTGTGGCAATGGTCGTTGTAATTTTAGTTTCGCTCTTTGATCTAGCTCTATTTCTATCCCAGGAGCTATTTTCTGAACCTTACGGATTTTTTACAACCTCTCTCATTGAAATCTTTGGGCTGTTCCTCAATATTCTGATCGCTCTAGAAATCCTAGAGAATATCACTGCCTATTTAAGAAAGCACGTCGTCCAAGTAGAGCTTGTAGTTGCTACATCGCTGGTCGCCGTCGCCCGCAAAATTATCATTCTTGACCTGGATAAAACCACAGGGCTGCAATTGATTGGTTTGGCAGTCTCCGTGTTTGCCCTTTCCATCAGCTATTGGATTATCCGCCACACAACCCGTCCGTCAGCTTAGTAAGCCAAAAGCCAACAGGCGCGCGGTTGCCCACACGCCTGTCCCGAATTAATGTCTAGCAACTGTTAGCTAGCGAGGTATTCACGAATGTCGGCTCTGCGTTTGCGGAGCTTGGTTAGCGCTTCCCGCTCAATTTGGCGTACCCGCTCACGGCTAATATTAAGGCGATCGCCGATCTTAGCCAGAGTCAACGCTTGTCCGTCTTCCAAGCCAAATCGCAGCGATAACACCTCTCGCTGCTGCGGGGTCAAATCAGCCATCAGTTGCTCTAACTCAGTCTTGAGCGAAGACTGCATGGCAAAGTCTTCGGGGGAAGGGCCAGTATCTTCCAGTAGCTCGCCCAGTTCCGTGTCTTGGTTATCGCCAACTCGCAGGTCTAGAGACAAAGGCTGTCTTGCCCGCTCCAGATATTCGCGCACTTGCTTGGAAGTCAGATCTAGCTCTTGGGCAAGTTCTGCCGCAGTTGCAGCCCGTCCCAACTGCTGAGCCAGTTGACGCTGGGCTTTCTTAATCTTGTTTAGCTTTTCAGTGATGTGGATGGGAAGGCGAATTGTGCGACCTTTCTCTGCGATCGCCCGTGTAATTGCCTGACGAATCCACCAATAGGCATAGGTTGAAAAGCGATAGCCTTTCGTCGGGTCAAACTTTTCGACGCCGCGCTGCATGCCAATCGTGCCTTCCTGGATCAAATCCAACAAGTCTACGTTGCGCTTGATGTATTTCTTGGCAACCGAGACAACCAAACGCAGGTTTGCCTCGACCATCTTGCGCTTAGCAATTTCTCCGTCGGCGATTGTTTGCTGCAACTCATCTACCGACACCCCAGCGTGCTCTGCCCACTCCATATCACTGGGTTCACAGCCAAGGCGATCGACAAGTACCTCCCTGGTTTCCTGAAGGGCTGTAGAGCGCTGTACCTGCTTACCATAGAGAATTTCCTGCTCATGGGTCAGGAGAGGTACACGACCAATCTCTCGCAAGTAAGCACGAACTAAATCTGTGGAAGTTTGAGCAGTTTTCATATCACTGAATGTCAGATGGCAGGGATAAAAAGGGAATCTAATTAACGTAGCAAGTACGCAAAATTCGAAAGCGGCTCAAATAAATCGAGTTAAGACCGGATTAAATTTAAACCCGACCTAGAATAGCCGAACTGGAGTACAGCTTACAGCTCGATTCCAAACCTAAAGACTATGTTTAATCAACACTTAGGGTTCTAAGGAAGTTTGAGATACCTCGGGTAGGAAAGATTAGGCTTTCCATACCTGAACATTGTCTGGTAGATCCTTGAGTACTCCCTTTAACTATTCCTAGACCTATTTTGGGGCTAGCAATGTTCCGGTCGCCTCACGTTCCTCTCACTCCTTAAGTGTGTGAATATATTAAAAACTGTAACATTTATGAAAGGATTTCGTATACCTCTCTAGTACTAGAGTTTGTCCCTCGTGCACCGAACTCATAGCTCTAGCGTACCCAGTAAACCCGCTTCTGAATGCATCCTGGGGAACAAATTTCAGCAAATTTTAGGTTTGCGTAACACCTCCCTGACAGCAGGAATTTTTAATTTTCTTAACGTTTAATGAGTAAATACTCTTATGAAAGCCGAATCTCAGCACAGCAGCTTAGTCTGAAGCTAAGGCAGGACAGCAACCCCTAGAAAATAGTGTTAAAAGAAACGACTTTTGAACTAAGTTGAGTACACAATACCCTGCATGAAGATGTAGACACGGAGAGTCTGTCGAGCATGAAGCCAATTCGTACATTCAATGTCTCCCCCTCCCTGCCTAAGCGGCTAGAACCGCTCCGCAAGTTAGCTTACAACCTACATTGGGACTGGAACTTCGACACAACAGATCTATTTCGTCGCCTAGACCGCGACCTGTGGGAGTCGAGTCGCTATAACCCAGTGCTAATGTTAGGCACGATTAGCCAGGAGCGCCTGAGAGAAGTGGCTGAAGACGAGGGCTTTTTGGCTCAGATGGATCGTGCTGCACAACAGCTAGAAGGTTATCTTACAGAGCGCACCTGGTATCGCAAACACCGCGATCGCAAACTTACCAGCGAAAAACCCAAAGAAATCCCTGCTTCCCCCTCCACTCCTCCCTCTAAAGATTGCTATGCGTACTTCTCAGCCGAATTTGGATTAACTTCCTGCTTGCCGATTTACTCTGGTGGTTTGGGGGTGTTGGCGGGAGACCATTTAAAGTCTGCTAGTGATTTAGGACTGCCGCTGGTCGGGGTTGGCTTACTCTACCAGGAGGGCTACTTTGCTCAGTACTTAAACGCTGATGGTTGGCAGCAAGAGCGCTATCCTATCAACGACTTTTACAACATGCCACTGCATCTGGAGCGCAATCCAGATGGCTCAGAACTGAGGATCAGCGTAGATTACCCAGGACGTGAGGTGTTTGCTAGGGTATGGCGCGTCCAGATCGGTACCGTGCCGCTATATTTGCTCGACACCAACATTGAGCCAAACAATCAGTACGACCAGGACATCACCGATCAGCTTTATGGGGGCGACATTGATGTACGAATTCACCAGGAAATCATGCTGGGAATCGGCGGCGTGCGAATGTTGAAGGCGCTGGGGCTACATCCTACGGCTTATCACATGAATGAAGGACATTCTGCGTTTCTAGCATTAGAG
Source organism: Leptolyngbya sp. FACHB-541 (assembly GCF_014695875.1). Taxonomy (NCBI): domain Bacteria; kingdom Bacillati; phylum Cyanobacteriota; class Cyanophyceae; order Leptolyngbyales; family Leptolyngbyaceae; genus Leptolyngbya; species Leptolyngbya sp. FACHB-541. The sequence goes on from NZ_JACJPC010000042.1 coordinate 133,243, forward strand.
CGGATTCGCATGATGATCCAGGAGAGTGGGTTGACCTTTGCAGAGGCAAAACAAGTTGCCCAGTCGAGCCAGGTGTTTACCACTCATACGCCCGTTCCGGCTGGAATTGATTTGTTCCCCCCCGAAAAGATTACCTATTATTTAGGACGCTATGCCAACACATTTGGCTTGTCTAAAGAGGAGTTTTTGTCGCTGGGACGGGAAAACTCCGGAGATTTGGCAGCCCCGTTCAGTATGGCGATTCTGGCGCTTAAGATGGCTTCTTTCGTGAATGGGGTAAGCCGTTTGCACGGAGCCGTTTCTCGTTCTATGTTCCAGAATTTGTGGCCAAATTTGCCCGTGATAGAGGTGCCGATTACGTCCATCACGAATGGAGTTCATGCGCGTAGCTGTGTGGCGAAGCCTACCCAGGAACTCTATGACCGTTATCTTGGTCCAAGCTGGTCACAAGCAACTACGGACAGTCCGCTGTGGGAGCGAGTTAACTCAATTCCTGATGAGGAGTTGTGGCGCAACCATGAACGGCAGCGATCGGAACTGGTGGTGTTTGTGCGGGATCGGCTGCAAAGAAGTTTGCGCGATCGCGGTGCGTCGGTCACTGAAATTGCTGAAGCGCAGGAGGTTTTAGATCCTTCAGTGCTGACGATTGGCTTTGCTCGTCGCTTTGCGACCTATAAACGAGCTACTCTGTTTTTGCGTGACCTGGAGCGAATTAAGCAGATTTTGCATGATTCCTCTCAGGCTGGCGGCAAGCGTCGGGTTCAGTTCGTTATAGCGGGTAAGGCTCATCCAAAGGATATTCCTGGAAAGGAACTGATTCGTCAGATCATTCACTTTACGCGAGATGAAGCGCTGAGCCGATCCGTTGTATTCATTCCAAACTATGACATCCATGTATCTCGGTTGATGGTAGCGGGTTGTGATATCTGGCTGAATACACCGCGCCGTCCCCGTGAAGCGTCTGGAACCAGCGGTATGAAGGCAGCAATGAACGGACTGCCTAACCTGAGCGTGCTGGACGGCTGGTGGGATGAAGCAGACTATGTTCGCACGGGTTGGCCAATTGGTCATGGTGAAGACTACGACGACCTGGAATACCAGGATGAGGTTGAGGCAAATGCACTGTATGACCTGATTGAGCAGGAAGTTGTGCCGCTGTTTTACACCCGCGATGATGAGGATCTGCCGAGAGGGTGGGTGTCTAAGATGAAGGACGCGATTCGGCTGAATTGCCCTTTGTTTAACACAGCTCGCATGGTGGGTGAATACGCGCTACGGGGGTATTTCCCAGCAAGCGATCGCTACTTCAACATGATTCAAGATCAATACAGTCCAGCGAAGTCACTGGCACACTGGCAAACCCACCTATTTGACCACTGGTATGACATCAGAATTGAAGACATCAAAATCTCAGAGCCTGCTGAAATCAGGGTGAATCAGGAGATTGCGGTGAAGACCAAGATCAATCTAGGAGCTTTGACTGATGAGGATGTCCGGGTAGAGCTGTACCAGGGTTCGGTGAGCGCAACAGGAGAAATTACTAATGGTGTCCCGGTGACAATGGTTTACCAGGGTCAGGACAGCCAGGGTAATAGCCTCTATACCGTCAACATCAGCTATACCAACAGTGGCTTACAAGGTTTGTCACTGCGAGTGCTGCCTAGCCATGATTATCTCAGCAGCCCTTATGAACCTGGTTTGGTGTTGTGGGCTGAGCCTGAGAAGGTGTCGATCAATTTGCAGTCTAACGGAAATGGTCATGTGCTGGAGCCAGAAGCCGTTATGACTGAAGCAGTGACCCACTAGACCGAATTTATAACTGCTTACTTAAGGTAGGGGCGAATCGCGATTCGCCCCTACTTTGTTAAATGGGTCGGGTACGGTTAAACGGGTCAGGTACGACGATGTAGCCTGTGGTGCGATCGCCTAGCACCAAATTCCGCTCTATTCCCCAATACCACCAGTGGGCTGCAACGTAGGCGCAGATTAAGCTATCTAATTTATCTTCGAGTTCCTTTAAATCCCTACCAGTTTGAGGAACTTCGGGCAATGAGTTGTTCCCTTGAAGTGTAGATAAATTCAGCGCAGGTTCCAGGGTCGGTAGAATGTCGAAGATATATTGATGCAGCTTGAGTAATTCTACCCGTCGCTCTGCCAGTCTCCCTTTTTTGTATTTTAGAATGCGTTCTAGCTTAAAGAGATGCACCATTGCCGGATGGGGAAATACTTCAATCTGATAGCGTCCAGGCTGTTGAGCGGTTAATGTCGGAGCGTGGGCAAAGCCGCGTGCCTCTAGGCTCAAGCCTAGTTCTAGGGTCCGTGTGGCAAAGGGACTGCCTAGGTTGGCGGGGTAGCAGCCTGCGTGATAGCGACCAAAATATTTGTGGGCAAGGCGATCAGGTAGTCTCATGCCGCTATCGTTGGGAATTAGGGTAGGAGCATCAACGGCAATGAGTGCAGGCTCTTGAGCTGAAACTTGAGCATCAACCCAGGACAACACTGCTTCAACTTCATCTAAACGAGTTAGGTCTAGCAGATGTAGGGTTTTGTTCTGCAAAGCCAGACAGCATAAGCCGCTGGGTTGCGATCGCCAACCAAAGTCAATTCCCAAAAAATTCATCCTGGACGCTACTCTTCAGATAGATACTTCATCGGTCGATAAAGTGGTAGGCTCCTGCAAACATCATCCCATGTAAATGAGGGAGAAACTGTTGTGGCGTTCCCCATCAGACTGATTATCGCACTGTTGTTTGCTCTGTTTGGTTTCATTGGCTATTGCAGTAGCGCTGTAGAAAATCCGATTACAGGAGAGAGTCAGCGAGTCTCACTTTCACCACAGCAAGAGATTACATTGGGACAGCAGGCAATCCAGGAAATTGGGGCTCAGCATGGGGGGCTGTTTCCGGATGAAGCTCTGCAACAATACATTGATCAGGTCGGGGAGCGAGTCGTGCAGCAGTCTGCGGCAGCTCAAGCGCCCTATCCGTTTGAGTTTTATTTGCTGAGCGATCCACAAACTGTAAACGCCTTTGCGCTGCCCGGTGGCCCGGTTTTTATTACAGCGGCGTTGCTCAGTCAGCTTTCCTCAGAAGCTCAATTGGCTGGAGTGTTGGGGCATGAGGTAGGGCATGTGGTAGGGCGACACGCGGCAGAGCAGTTAGCAAAGCAACAGTTAGGACAGTCTTTGGCAACAGCGGTGGGGGTTGCGGCTAGCGATGGTCAGGATGGCGGTCGGCAGGCAGCGGTAATCGCTCAAGCTGTAAATCAGGTAGTCAATTTACAGTATGGGCGGGAAGATGAGTTGGAAAGCGATCGCCTTGGTTTTCGCTTTATGACCGAAGCTGGATATGATCCCAGAGGTATTGTGGAGCTAATGGAAGTGCTGGGTCGAGCAGGCGGTGGCGGTGGATCGCCAGAGTTTTTTAGCACCCACCCGAATCCTAGTAACCGAATTGAACGATTAGAGGCACTGGTTGCAGAAACTTATCCAAATGGCATTCCGGCTGAACTCACGTCTGGACAAGAGGAGTTTTCTAGCAATGTGAGAACTCGCCTGTCTAGCGGTGGATAGGACGACACAAAATAACAACAAATTTAGAATGAACTCCTCTCTTATACCTGAGTAAACGAGTTTCTGTCCCTAGACTCAGGTAATACGGGAAATAACCTTTAACACTGACAGGAAGATGTAAGTAAACATAGGTGAAATATGACAACTTCTAGCGATCGCAGTGACCAGATTCGGAAATTGCGCGACATGGTTAAAGACATTGACTATGGTATGTTAACCACGATTGATACAGATGGCAGTCTGCACAGCCGTCCAATGGCGGTTAATAAGCAGATTGAGTTTGACGGTGATCTGTGGTTTTTTACTTATGCAGATTCTCATAAAGTGCTTGAGGTGCAGCAACACCAGCAGGTGAATGTGAGTTTCTCGGCACCTGATAGACAACAATATGTTTCGATGTCAGGCGTAGCTGAACTAGTGCGCGATCGCAAACGACTAGAGCTAATGTGGCAGCCTGACCTGAAAGCCTGGTTTCCCAAAGGACTAGAGGAACCGGGAATTGCTTTAATAAAGGTAAATGTAAACAAAGCAGAATATTGGGATGCTCCTGCTGGATGGGTTGCAAAAACCATTGGTTTAGCAAAATCGATCGCTACAGGTGAAAGGTCAAATCCGGCTGATAATGTCAAGCTTGATTTGAAGTAAGCAGGTAGTTGTTCTGGCGTAAGAGTAAGAGGGTGAGGGTGAGAGGGTAGAGGAGTAGCTGTTTTGCTTTGGTTGTGACGGCGTGGCGATCGCCTCTCGCTTAAGCAATTCGACTAACCTATCCATTATTTCGTTCAGCCTGAGTCACAATAGGGGAATGCCTCTTACCTGGTGTGACAGACTGTTATGAACTCAGTTACCCCCATCCTTTCATCGGATTCGACTCAACCCCAAACTCTCGATCACTTCGCTATCACCTTTGCACCCCTTTCCCTGGAAGAAGTGTATGTGCGGGCAGACGATTCGGCAAATGGGGCGATCGTTGTGATGAGCGGCATGGTGCGGAATCAGACTGATGGGCAACCTGTCATAGCCCTGGAATATCAAGCTTATGAGCCAATGGCAATTCAGGTATTTAAGCAAATCGCCACAGAGATTCGCCAAACCTGGACAGATGTCACGCGAGTTGTGATTCACCATCGCACGGGTAAGTTGAGCGTTGGTGAAATTAGTGTGTTAGTTGCAGTCGGTTGTCCACACCGTTCAGAAGCGTTTGCTGCATGCAAATATGCGATCGATACCTTAAAACATAATGCTCCCATTTGGAAGAAAGAACATTGGGCGGATGGCTCTACTAGTTGGGTTAGTATTGGAGCTTGTGAACAGTCGCCAGAAAGTTGCTGAGTTTTGCAACACGATCGCGATCGCTATACTCAGAACAAGTTTCTCTACTACCCTCCAGTATGAGTCTGCTAATCTTTGATGAATTAGTTCAAGCTTCTGGGCTTTCCGAAATCGAATTGCTACAAGAGCTAGTGCTGCTGCTATTTCAGCGAGAGAAACTGACCCTTGGCAAGGCGAGTTGTCTTCTCGGCATGACTCAACTCGAATTTCAGACACTCCTTGCTAGCCGAGACCTTTATATCCACTACGATGTCGAAGATCTCCACGAGGATGTCAAAAACCTGCAAGATCTAGGCTTTCTGTGATTGTTGTCAGTGACATGTCCCTAACCCTAACCGTCGCTAAAAATTTGCAACGTTCTGAAGAAGCCGCAGATTTTCAGTACAAAAGGCTACAACAGAAGCGGAGAAAACTGGGTGAGAGAATATGGCGCGAGACGAAGCGTATCGGGAAGCAGAGCAGAGCATTGAAGCTGCACGACAGGAAGGAGCTACAGAACTCGATCTCAGTGGAATGGGATTGACAGAGTTGCCAGAGGCGATCGCATCCCTCACCCTGTTGCGATCGCTTGACCTCTCCAACAACCAATCGATGGAACTGCCAGAGGCGATCGCATCGCTCACCCAGTTACAATCGCTGAACCTCTTCCACAACCAATTGACAGAACTACCAGAGGCGATCGCATCGCTCACCCAGTTGCAATCGCTTGACCTCTCCAACAACCAATTAATGGAACTGCCAGAGGCGATCGCGGCCCTCACCCAATTGCAAGAGCTTAACCTCTCCAGAAACCAACTGACGGAACTGCCAGAGGCGATCAGTTCCCTCACTCAGTTGCAGGAGCTTAACCTCTCCGGGAACCAACTGACGGAACTGCCAGAGGCGATCAGTTCCCTCACTCAGTTACAAAAGCTTTACCTTCAGCGTAATCAATTAGTGCAATTGCCAGAAATTTTAGATAATTTCTCCCAATTGCAAGAGCTTTTAATCTTCGGCAATAAGCTGAGTTGCCTGCCAGATTCAATAGTTAAACTCAACAACTTACAAGTGCTTAGAATGGGTGAAAATCCGTTTGGGAGAAGCCTTGATAATCTGCAATGGAAATTGATGATTAGACTCCAGGAAGTTCAAATTGATGACATCGGATTAGAAATAATGCCAAGTTGGTTAAATGATCTACCTGCACTCAGAATGTTGTTTGTAGATGCTAATCAACTAACTGAACTATTAATTCCACCGGATAAGTTCTCAAATCTTGAAACGTTAAGTTTAGGTGGCTCATTTTTGCAGGGTGGTAATCCATTAGAAGAACTTCCAGAAGAAATTGGTAGCTTGAATAAGCTTAAAAACTTATCTGTTGGATATTGTCAGTTAACCGATTTACCAGCTTCAGTAGCACAGCTTAAGCATTTAGAGGAACTTGATCTCCGGATTAACCCTCTCAACCCTGATATTGCTGCTGCTTATGAACAAGGCATTGAAGCAGTCATGCAATACCTGCGTGCAAGGGTAGAGGGAGAAGTGACGCTGAATGAAGCGAAGCTAATTTTGGTGGGTGAAGGTGAGGTAGGAAAGAGTTGTTTGTTGGGGGCGTTGCGGGGGGATGAATGGGTAGATGGTCGCCCCACGACTCATGGAATTGAGATTAAGCCCATGATTGTTACCTCTCCTGATAATAGAACAGAGATCACGCTGAATGGTTGGGATTTTGGGGGACAGCGGGTTTATCGTCCCACGCATCAACTATTTTTCAGTTCCTCTGCAGTTTATCTGGTGGTGTGGAAGCCACGGGAGGGGCCACAGCAGGGGTTTGTCAAAGAGTGGATTACGCTGATCAAGCATCGGGAGCCAGATGCCAAAGTGCTGGTGGTAGCGACTCATGGCGGTCCCGGACAGCGGCAGCCTGATATCGATCGGCAGGAACTGATTGACCTATTTGGCAACAATACCATTATTGATTTTTTTCACGTTGATAGTCTGCTTGGCACTGGTATTACCGAGTTGAGAGAAGCGATCGCTAAGATTGCCGCCACCCTACCGGGCATGGGTCGCTCTGTTCCTACCAAGTGGCAACGTATTCGGGAATTATTAGAGAACTCTGGCAAAACTCATTTACCCTACAAAGATGCGATCGCCCTTTGTGAAGAACAAGGACTGGAAGGTTTTGCAGCCGAACTGTTTGTTCGTGTATCTCACACCTTGGGATATTTGATTCACTACCATTACGATCCCATCCTGCGAGATATTGTCATCCTCAAGCCCGATTGGTTAGCCAAAGCCATCAGCTTTGTGATGGATGATAAAAATATTCGTCGTCGTAACGGTCTGGTGGAGTTTAATTATCTCAGCCAGATTTGGAGTGATCCTCCGTTTGAAGGTGAAACAGGTTATCCCAAAGCACTCCATCCGGTATTTCTGCGGCTGATGGAACATTTCGATCTGTCTTACAAAGTCGTCCTCGATCCAGCTTCGAGAGAGGAAAGCACTACCAGTTTGATCGCTCAACTAGTTCCTGACAATCGCCCAGAGCAATTGCCCAATTGGGGCGAACAGCCAGAAGAAGGAGACAGACAACAGATGCAAATCTGCCGTATCGCGGACGATCGCGGTCAAGGCGCTAACGCGGAAGGGCTATTTTATCAGCTTATTGTTCGTCTACATAAATACTCGCTAGGTCGCACTAACTATGAAAACAGCGTTCACTGGCAACGAGGATTAATGCTCGACAACGACTACAACGGCCGCGCCCTACTGGAATATATCGGCAACGATATCAAAATCACCGTTCGAGCAGCCTATCCAGAGCGGTTTCTCTCCTATCTCACGGAAGAGATTAGATGGTTAGTTGAAAATCCCAAAAACCCTTTTGGTTGGAAAGGCTTACGCTGCAACGTGATGGTGCCCTGTCTTGAACCCTGCGGGATGAAAGACCCTGGATATGGACTGTTCGAGGTACAAAAACTGATTGAAAGCAAGAAAAAGAACAGACCCGATTACCCCTGTCCCATCTCTGGCTGTGACGAATGGCATAACATTGATTGCCTGCTTAGTAATGCGCCCGCAGCTCAACCTGATGTCCAAGAGATGTTGAGTGAAAAACTAACGGATGTACAGGCAACGTTACAGGTCATTCGCAAGGAGCTACGGTCAAAAGACCGACTGGATCATCGGAGATATCAGGACTTGAGCCAGAAGCAACTTGCTACTTTAAGCAAGGTTGATCAGCAGTTTGCCTACCTGATGAAAATGTTGACTGATGAAGCCAAAGATGGTCCACGGCTATTTAGCTTTAAGCCTGTTGATCCAGGATTTTTTGATCGCCCTAAATGGATCAGCGAAAAGTTTCAACTCACCCTCTGGTGCGAACATTCGCGCAAACCCCTTCCATCTTTGAATCCTGCTGGTAGCAAGCAGGGAGTTTATGAATTAGAACTCAACCGTGAATGGTTTACAAAAGCTGCTCCCTACTTCAAACTGCTGACTGGAACCTTGAGCCTGGTTTTACCTGTTGCTGCTTCAACGACTCAATTCATGCTTGATGATGCCACTTACAAAGGCATTCAAGAGGAATTAGATCTGGGTCAAAAAAGCCTTGAGTTTGGGATCAAAAGCAGTGATATGGCGATCGATTGGCAGTCCAAACGGGATTCTCCTGATCTTGAACGGGGTGAAGCTATTCGTGCACAAGGCTCCATGCTGCGAGAATTGCATACAATGTTGAAGGAAAAAGATCCAGGATTTGGTGGGTTGGTGCGAGTGCAGAACAAGCGGCGTGAGTTCCTCTGGGTTCATTCAAATTTTGTAGACGAGTACTAATATATTCCGCAAATCATGATCAGTGGCATCTTCGAGAATTGCATTGGTTCTGAGCAAGCGCAGCCTACGCTTCAATATTGGGCTGAGTTAGGATATCGGGAAATCCAGAGGGGACAGTTATCGGCGGAAGCTGCTTATGCGCTCTATGGACACGCCTCCAACCTGACATCGATTCGCCTGCAGAATGGCAACTCAGCAGATCATGGCTTGGTTCGCCTCATGGTTTGGGAGCAACCTCGTAATGCAGGTCTACAAAAATCTCATCCGTTCGTGATTGGTAGCCGCTGGTTTGCTTCTTTAGTGCAAGATATCTATGCCGTTGCTGATGCCTTTAACGACGACAAGGTTAACGGCGGAGATTGGATTGTCACTGAACCGATTCGAGGGATCGAATTTATCGGTCAACCAGGCACCAACTTCTACCAGCGGTTTACGGGTGTGCGCGAGTTCTTTGTGATTGGCTCAGAAACGCGACAAGCTTTCTTTCAACGCTACAACTATACTCGTCCGGGTTATGGCGTGATTGACCCGACTTCTCCCCTGGGTGTCAGTGAGGGAACTCACTCCAGTATCGTTACAGCTGATCATGACACCGTTGCATTCTACACAGATGTTTTTGGATTAGTTCCTGCTAACAATACCCGAAAGCGATCGGGCTATCAAAATTCTGCAACTCGACAAATTTTAATGTTAGAAGAAGGAAATGAATTTCTTCTATCTTCATTCTCGTCACCCAAAACGGACGTAGGCGTATTGCAGGTTTATACGCCACTGTACTCAACTCCTAATAAGCTTGAGTTTGCTCAACCTGGAGCCTTGGGGGCATCTCTTTTTACCTATCAGGTTGAAAATATCCAAACGTTTCGCGATTGCGTTAGCCGCAGCAATGCCCGCTCAGTAACACCAATTTTATCGAATGAGTTTAATGAACGCTCGTTTGGTTTGGTGGCACCTGACGAAATGACCTGGGTCATTATTGAACACGAAGCATGATAACCTAGCCTCTACCATGATGGGGTGATAGTTGAGAGCGTGCGCTGATATGACGACAGAATCAGCCAATACATTAGCGGTTGCTCGGCAAGCCTTTGCCCACTTTGAGCATGGACTTGCGACCGGAGACTGGCAAGCGTTCTTCGATATGCTCACTGACGATTTTTCGTTCTGGTTTCCGCTGGGTCAGTTTCAGGGCTTAAACGTCGGAAAAGAACGCGCGATCGCATTTTTCCACTATGTTTCCGAAGTCTATAGTGAAGGGTTAACCTTGACGCTCGATCGGGCAACTAGCAACGAAACAACGGCTGTTTTTGAGTTTCGTGATGAAGGACTCATGCGGGGAAAACCTTACAAAAATCGAGTCGCTGTTTCGTTTGATGTCCGTGACGACAAAATTTGTGGATACCGAGAGTACTTAGGCAGCGATGGTCAATCGAATTGATTTAACTGAGTTTAGCGGTCATCTCAAGTTAAACCTCCTCTGATTGTGGCAAAGGAAAGATCTCTCCCGCTAAATAAGCATCAAAGTACTTTTGAAAATATAGCCAGGAGGTGCTGTCTTCTGTATCTAAGTAAGATGGGGGCGCATTTTTATAGAGAGGGACGCGAGTATTAATTTCGTCCTGTAGCAGTTGTGGTAATTCATCGAAACCATTGACTTTGCCACCATAAGCACTGTAGACGAGTTGACCTGGGCGATCGCCCATTTTCATCCAGGGAACCCACGGACCTATCCGATCCCAGTAAAGCTGTAGTTTAGAAACCGAGAGAATTTCAGGGTTCAATAGGTCTTCAGTTGGAACAGTTAACTTAAATAACTCGGCTGCCTGATAGGTTAGGTTGGGGCTGTAATCAGCAAATTTTGGCTCTGTAGCGAGAGGATTGGGGTAAGCCATAAATATATCAAACACGAAGGTTGTACTATCTCCGTGTGTGCGTGCCGGAAATTTGCCCTTAAAGTGACCCTGCACTGGATTGTTGGCGACATGCATTACAGGAAGTAACTCTCCCGTCCAGGGATTTTCCCACTGTCGCAAAATTTCACCCGTTTCTGGGTGAAGGTAGTACGTCAATTCCCGAGAGGTAAAATCCCAACTTCCCTCTTCTGTAGGAATGCATCTGCTGACACTCACGCCTACCATCTTAAAGAGGCGATTTCTCTTTTCACCGGGAACCAACGCGTAGATTGCTCCTGACCAAATTAAGAAGGTTGATTGGTTTGAATCGAGGGATGAGCGCGTCTTGACCCAATACTGAGCGTCGAAGTCTTGAATTTCAGTCGCCATCTACAGATTCCTCGATATTCCACTAAATTCTCTCACCATGATCATAACCGGAGGCTTTTTGTGAGCAGCAACGCGAGGCTATACTTCTTACAAAATTTCATTCATTCGTTCTTTGAAAATATATTCATCACTTCAATTCGGCGATCGCCTCAAATTATCGATTTAAGGAGTGGACGGAAAGCATAGGATAATAAAGCTCCGATTCCTAGTGAGTTCATTAGTTTGCTTGATATAAAGCATTTATATAGCATGGAGTTTTACACCTTTCTGGAAAAAAGAACGTCAGCAAACGGTTTTACAGTTGGGTCAGTATTGGTGCCTGTGAGCAACCTGGAGAAAATCGCGAATGCAAGCTCAGCCCCCTCGTTCCCGCTCTTCTAATCGACCCCGATTCTTTAATGAACGGAGAGGTGTTCCTGGAGTTGTTCACTTTCACCCCGATGCACCTCCGCCCAAAATTACCCTGATTGACTACAGTCGATCGGAAGTCAGGAAAGTTGACATCAACAAACCTGAAGAGTGTATTCCCTATTTAGACAGTGAATCAGTTTCCTGGGTTGATGTGAGTGGGCTAGGGGATGAACAGACTTGGCAACAAATCAAGCAAGTGTTCAACCTGCATCCGTTGGCACTGGAAGACATTATCCATGTTCCTCAACGTCCTCATATGCAGGAATACGAGGAACAACTGGTTTTGATCGCGCGGATGGTCTCACTGCGGGAAGACGGCCGCAGCGTTATGACTGAACAAATTAGCCTGGTGTTGGGTAAACATTATCTGCTCACGGTTCAAGAGGAACCTTACTATGATTGCCTGGGATTCGTTCGAGAACAGATTCAATTGGGGCGATCGCTCATTCGTAAGGCAGGGGCGGATTATCTGTTGTACACCTTAATAGATGCCATCATTGATGGCTTCTATCCCATTCTAGAAATGTATGGAGAATTAATTGAGGACTTAGAAGCCGAAGTTGTGTCTGTTCCAACACCCCAAACCCTGGAGGAAATTTATCAAATCAAGCGAGAACTCCTGGAGCTTCGGCGTGCCATCTGGCCGCAACGGGATGCGATCAATGCCCTCATCCGCGACAGTAGTGACTTAATTAGCCAGGATGTACGAACGTTTCTGAGGGACTGCTATGACCATACCGTTCAAGTTTTAGATATCGTTGAAACTTACCGAGAACTTGCTGCAAGCTTGACGGATGTGTACTTATCCTCCGTCAGTAATCGCATGAACGAGGTGATGAAGCTTCTGACTATCATCTCCAGTATCTTTATTCCTTTAACGTTCATTGCCGGGATCTATGGGATGAACTTTAATACTGAAACTTCTCCCTTTAATATGCCTGAACTCAATTGGTACTGGGGGTATGTTGCGACGTTGTCCGTAATGGCAACCATTGCAGTTGGTATGATTATTTTCTTTTGGCGCAAGGGTTGGTTTGAGAACTTTACCGGGATTAGGAGTGATCGGCGATCCTCGCCAAAACGGAAGAGAAAATGGCTGAAATGAATCCTTTGCGGCGATCGCCAGCCTACTATCCACTCAGCTCATCAAATTGTTGAAATTGGGCACGCAGAGACTGTACTGCATCAATTTCATCCTCTTTATCGCCAACTTGCATCCTTACCTCTTTCTAAGGGCTATCTGGAATTTCCATTGTGCCTTCACTCACCAGGATAGAGGAGCCACCAACTCGGATGGCTTGGATTTCGCTGTTTTTCAGGTCAGCTTCGACTTGAAGCAGGCTGGGGCGACTCATTTCAACGCCTTGTTCAATCGACCAGCGCAATGTGCCATCGGTGAGGTTGTTGCGGTTACACAGATAACCTGCGATCGCCGTAGCGGCTGCGCCTGTCGCCGGGTCTTCGTCAATGTTCATTGTGGGGGCAAACATTCGTGCCCACAGATGAGACGGATCTTGAGGGTCGTAGGCAAACACATAAAGGTCGGGTGCCCAGGCAGAAGCAAGGCACTGCTGCCACTCCTGGCGGTTTAGTTGAATGCGGCTGAGAGCGGCGCGATCGCTCAACGGCACAAACAAAAACGGTACACCACAAGAAATTGCTTGGGGTTTATCTTCTCCATTAAGCAAATCGGCAGGCTCAAGGGAAAGGACAGCCGCCAGCTTTTCTACAGAAGGAAGATCTGATCTGAATTCGGGCAGTTTGGCGGCAGTCAAGGCAGCAAAGGTTGGCTTACCAGACTCTACTCGAATATCTACTGAGACGGGACCGACTCCTTCTTCAAACACTACTGTTGTATCTTCAGGAGCAGTGATTTCTCCCAGAGTAGCGAGAACATAGGCGGTGCCAACGGTGGGATGTCCGGCAAAGGGTAACTCTCTTGCAGGGGTAAAAATGCGAAGCTGGCGATCGCTCCCTGGTTGTTGGGGAGGAAATACAAAAACGGTTTCTGAGAGGTTAAGTTCTTTAGCAACCCGCTGCATTTGCTCAGTGGATAATCCTCGAGCGTCTGGAAACACGGCTAGCGGGTTGCCGCCAAAGATCTGATCGGTGAAGACATCAGCGGTGTAAAAACGGTAGCGCATGGTGTTAGGAGCGATCGCTGGAGTACTGCCCTGAGTAAAGCATCACAGCGCTGTTGATGCAATCCCTTACTTCCTATCTAGTACAGGATTGATAAAGGTTAGTCAGCCAAGTTTGTACATGGGGTGGCATTGAGGTGAAATAGATGGAAAATGCGTCTTGGCTTGCTTGAGTTTTTGCAACTTTAGCGTAAATATCGTTGAGGTTCTGTGCTGGATTTGAGGCTAACAGAGTGAGTTTCAGGTTGGCAAATTCATTAATTGAAGAAATGCCATTGGGTGTTGTGACCTGAATTTGTGCTCCGGTTGCTGAAAGCTGCATCAGCTTTCCTTGAAAGTGAGTTTTGCTAACCTCTTTGCCTTCCAACAGCGAGAACTGGAGAGGAACGGGTTTAGGCAGCGGCAAAAAGATCTCTTCTTCTTTAGGTAAATACAAGTTGTGAAAGCCGCTAATTCCATACACTTCGTAAATGGTAATCGGTTGCTTTACGCCCTTCGGCTGGACTTGCTGTTGACCGCTGATTCGCACGTTTGGCCCAGCTTCTTTAAAAGTTTGCTCTGAGATCAGGATCTGTCCGCCTCGCGTGTAAGATTCAATCCGATAGGTGAGATTGACCTGGCTGCCAACGATGCCATATTTGGTGCGCTTTTCAGAGCCAATGTTGCCGACAACGACTTCTCCGGTGTTGATGCCGATGCCCATTTCGAGTCGGGGTAAGCCGAGTACTTTCATGTGTTCGTTGACGGCTCCCATGGCAAGCTGCATAGCACAGGCACAGGCGATCGCCCGAATTGCATCGTCTTCTCTCGCCTTGGGCGCACCAAACAGGACCAGAATGCCATCTCCCATAAACTCATCAATCGTGCCGTGATACTGGTTGATCACGTCTGCCATGTATTCCAGGTAGAGATTGAGGATATTAATCACTTCCTCTGGCGATAACCTTTCGGATAAGGACGTGAAGCCGCGCAGGTCAGAGGTGAGAATGGTAATCTTACGGCGATCGCCTCCCAGTTTTAACCCTCCTGGGCTTTCCAACAGATTCACTACCACTTCATCGCTCAAATAGCGCCCAAACACCTGACGAATCAGCTGATTGCGCTTTTCCAGGTCGTCATTAGCTTGTGCTAGGTCAGCCGTCCGTTCTTTTACCCGTCCTTCCAGCCCTTTGGCGGTGTCGCGCAGTTTTCCAACCACCAGGGTTAGCCCAGACAGTCCTAAGACGGAAATGCCGCCCAGCATAAAAAAGGTTTCCCGCAGATCGGTATTTACTTTTTGGACGAACGTATCCAATGGCTGCTTAATTTCCCAAACGCCCGCTACGTCTCCTAACTCCCAATCGGTTTTAGGGCTTTGAGGATGAGTGTTGTGGCAGGCGACGCAGGTTGCTTTCATGATGCTGGCTTCGCCATAGCGCATCGTCGTATGTCCGTCACGCTCCTCAAATCGCACAAACTTTTCTCTAGGGCTTTGCCGCAGAAAATCGAGGGAAGCTTGCTCAAATTCATCTCTAATCCCCCCTTCCGACTGTCGCCAGGGGAATGGATAATCGCTGAAGAAGCGCACAGATAGATCGGGGTTGCGATCGCTAATCATGTCGCTCAACTCGATCGCAAACGTAGAAGGTAGGGGAATTGCCTGCTCTTCAGTCACATAGGCGTGAGTCACCGTCAGCCCACTCTCTTTGGCTGGGTCAGCGGCTGCATCGCTATACAGCGTGATCGCCTGGTTAAACGCTTGAATGTAGAGGGTGGCGTTTAACACAGCCTGCGATCGGATCAGGTTTGACGAGAGTTGAAACATATTTGATAGGGCAACTCCTACCCCGATGCAAAACATCACCGTTAGCACCAGGACAATCTGCTTTAGCAGCAGATGCATAAACCCATTCCAAAGTCGAGTCATCATTGAACGAGATCACCTTCCAAGCTTGGGTCTGATTGCGATCGC
Source organism: Leptolyngbya sp. FACHB-541 (assembly GCF_014695875.1). Classification (NCBI taxonomy): domain Bacteria; kingdom Bacillati; phylum Cyanobacteriota; class Cyanophyceae; order Leptolyngbyales; family Leptolyngbyaceae; genus Leptolyngbya; species Leptolyngbya sp. FACHB-541. The sequence continues at coordinate 148,744 of NZ_JACJPC010000042.1, forward strand.
CCCTCGAAGTAAAACTTAGTACATGCCATTTCTAGTCTGATAATCTACTAAAACACGCTTTTGGAAGCAAGAGCGCAGATAGACCATTTTCTTCACCTGATACGAGTTAGCGATGGATGTCGAACAAGCCCTTGCCTTTACGGATGCGCTCGTCTTTACCAAGGCGGGCATTCATCTAAGCGATTTGCAACAGGCAATGCTGCGTGAATCCTGGTCGTGGCAACGTCAAAGTTATGACCAGATTGCAGAAACCTATGGGTATTCACCCACCTACTTGAAGCACGATGTCGGTCCTAAACTTTGGAGGTTGCTATCTGAAGTCATCGGTGAAAAAGTTAACAAAACCAGCTTTCGAGCAGCGATCGAACGTAAATCTCACACTGATGGGATCTCTACACAAACTCAAGCCGCTAAACCGGATCAATTACATATTTCTCAACCTACGGCTGAAGCGGTACCTGCAAGTCGAGTGAGTGACGCTGCGGTCGAACCGAGCGCTGTACTGACCCAGGTTGCTTCTGCCCCTCGGCAGGATTGGGGTGATGCCGCAGATGTGAGTTTCTTCTATGGACGGGCAGCAGAGCTAACTCGTCTAGAACAGTGGATTTTGGGTAGTCAATCCCAACAGCCCTGCCGACTGGTAGCAGTGTTGGGTATGGGTGGCATGGGCAAAACCTCGCTGGTGATTCGGCTGTCCCAGCGGCTCCAATCTGAGTTTGAGTGGGTAATTTGGCGATCGCTACGGAATGCCTTACCCCCTACTGAACTGCTGTCTGACCTGTTGCAATTGCTCACTAACCAGCAGCAGGTTGAACAGCCGATCGAAAGACAAACTGCCCAATTTATACATCAGTTGCGATCGCGTCGATGTCTGATTATTCTCGACAACATTGAAACGGTTCTGCATTACGCTCAAGAACCAGAAACCAGCGTTGCCAGCAGTCAGGGTTATGGAGTTTATCGGGAACTGTTTCGGCAAATTGGCGAAACGCGACATCAAAGCTGTTTAGTGTTGACCAGTCGTGAAAAGCCGCCAGAAGTTGCTTTGCTGGAAGGGGAAACTTTGCCGGTGCGATCGCTCACGCTTACCGGACTCCAGCGTACAGAAGCCCAGGAATTAATGAGCTTAAAGGGATGCTTCCAAGGAACGGACACCGATTGGAGTCGTTTAATTGCAGGCTACTCTGGCAATCCGCTAGCACTCAAAATTATCTCCACCACGATTCAAACTCTATTTGATGGCAACTTAACGGAGTTTCTACAACAAGACACATTTGTATTTGGCGGAATTCGCACGCTAATCGACCAGCAGTTTGAACGGTTGTCAGTGCTTGAAAAATCGGTGATGTATTGGCTGGCAATTTATCGTGAACCAGCTACTTTTGCCGAGTTGAGAATGGATATCTTTCCATCCATTGCACCGCAACGGTTAATCGAAGTTCTGGAACTGCTAGAGCAGCGATCGCTGATTGAAAAGCAAGCCGCTCTATTCTCGCTTCAGCCTGTGGTGATGGAATATGTGAGCGATCGCCTGATCACCCAAATCTGCACGGAAATTCAGCAAGGCGTGCAGGGAATTGCTGCAAAAGACGCGCTGCTCAAACATCACGCGCTGCTCAAAGCTCAATCTAAAGACTACATTCGAGAAACTCAAATTCGACTGATTCTCACTCCAATCCTCGAACAGTTGGATTCGCTTCTTGATGCGCTGGAAGATGACTTGATTCAACAGTTAACCTGCTTGCGCGGCAAATCCACTTCAGAAAGTGGGTATGCAGGGGGCAATCTACTCAATCTTTTGGGTCAGCGAAAAACTCACTTAAGCAGTTATGACTTTTCACACTTAACGCTTTGGCAAGCCGATTTGCGCCAGATGCAGCTGCACCAGATTAATTTTGCCTATGCTGATTTATCTCGCTCCATGTTCGCAGAAATCCTCGGTATCGTGTTTGCTGTCGCCCTCAGTCCGATAGGTGACGTTCTTGCAACCGGAGACGCTGAAGGCGGCCTACGTCTCTGGCAGGTCAATCAGGGAAGCCTATTACTGGCATTAGAGGGTCACCAGGGCTGGGTTTGGTCAGTCAGCTTCAGTGCCGATGGGCAAACTCTCGCCAGTTGCAGTAGTGACAAAACGATTCGGCTTTGGAATACCCAAACAGGTGAATGTCTAAGCACGCTTCGAGGGCATAGCGGTTCGATCTGGTCGGTGTCGTTCAGCCCTGATGGTCAACTCCTCGCCAGCGGTGGAGACGAACCCAGTGTAATGCTGTGGGATGCCTCTAAGGGAACTTGTATTAAGCAACTAGCCGGACATACGGGACGCATTCTCTCGGTTGCGTTTTGTCATGCTGCTATTGAGAAAAGCTCAGCGCTTCTGCTGGCAAGTGGCAGTGAAGACAGCAGTATTCGCCTATGGAATGTCCAGTCAGGGAAATGCCACCAGGTTTATCAGGGACACACCGACCGAGTGTGGTCAGTTGCCTTTAGTCCTAATGGTGAATTGCTCGCCAGCGGCAGCGCCGATCGCACCCTCAAACTTTGGCAGATGAAGACGGGGAAATGCCTCAAAACATTTTCAGAACATGGCGATCGCGTTCGTTCTGTCAGCTTCAGTGCTGATGGGCAAACCCTAATCAGCAGCAGCGACGATCGCACCGTGCGAATCTGGTCAGTTGACACCGGACAATGTCTGCATACTCTGTGGGGACATACCAACTCCATCTTCTCCGTTGCCTGCCATTCGGAGAGTCAAATGGTGGTGACCGGCAGTGCCGACCAAACCGTGAGAATTTGGCATAGCCAAACCGGACAGTGCCTTAAAATCCTGCGTGGTTACACCAATTCCATTTTTTCCGTTGCTTACAGTGCGAATGGTGAAAAGTTAATTAGTAGCAGCACCGACCAGACCATCAAACTGTGGGACACGAACACCGGACGATGCCTCAGGACCTTTGAGGGACATACGGGCTGGGTGACCTCAGCAGCCTTTCATCCCCAAGCTCACCTGATCGCCAGTAGTAGCGCCGACGAAACGATTAAGCTCTGGGAACTCAGCAGCGGACAGTGTCTTAGAACCTTGCAGGGGCATTCCCATTGGGTGCAGTCGGTCAGCTTTAGCCCCGATGGAGAAGTGTTAGCCAGCGGGGGCGATGATTGTACTTTGCGTCTCTGGTCAGTTCAATCTGGGGAATGCCTTCACACCTTAGCAGCCCATTCCGATTGGGTTTGGTCAGTCGCCTTTAGCCCCACAGAGAAACTATTAGCCAGCAGCAGTGAAGACCAAACGATTTGCCTCTGGTCTGTTCCAGATCTCCAGTGTGTTCATCGGCTACAAGACCATAGTGGACGAGTGAAGGCGATCGCTTTCAGCCCCGATGGGCAACTCCTGGCTAGCGGCAGCAGCGATGAAACGGTGCGGTTATGGTCAGTCCGTACAGGTGAATGTCTCTACACTCTACGCGGACATGACAATGACGTTTGGTCAGTTGCTTTTAGTCCTGATGGTCAAACCCTTGCCAGCCGTAGCCTCGACCAAACCGTGAAACTATGGGAGGTCAGCACGGGTGTTTGCCGTAAAACTTTGTCTGTGCCTTCTCGTTCTGTTAGGTCAGCCATCGCCTTTTGCCCAGTTTCATCCCCTACTCCGAAGAACCTTGCCACTCAAAACAAATTGGCGATCGGCAGTCACAGCGGCACCATTCAAATCTGGAATATCCTAACTGGAGAATGCCTGAATACGTTAACTCCCAATCGCCCCTATGACGGCACTAACATCAAAGGAGTGACGGGTATCACAGATGCTCAAAAATTGGCTCTGTATACGTTAGGGGCGATCGAGCAATAGCGTTCTGTAACCTTGAAAAGCTGCTTCTTGCCCTAATTTCCAACGCTGCAGAAGCGACTTAAGAAACAGCATAACTTTCCCTAACTTTTAGGCATCGTCAGCGCCGAGGTTAGCGAATACATTGATGTACATGAGGAACGAAACGGGAACCACACACCGAACCCAACCCGCTCCCTCTATAAAAGCTTGAAGTCACTCCACAACCTGCTGCATGTCGTCTTTCCCAGATAGCATCAGCCAGTGCAACTCCCACTGGAAAGCTTGCAACCCGCAAGGCTCCAGCCTGGGCAGATTGCTCTGCAGTGTTGCGCTTCAAACTGCATCAACTCACAAACATCCAATTCATCCACAAGAGGAGACCCCGATC